>NZ_JAVKEA010000005.1:0-71925 GCF_040221695.1 Coleofasciculus sp. E2-BRE-01
TAATTGTCTTTGAGATATCGGTGTATTGTGATAGGTGTCCAAGATTTTCTTTCGGAAATCTAGTGAATAGGCTTTCATGTTTAGAAATTCAAGATAATTTTATCTCAAACATTGTACCCCATACTTTCGCAATCTGCTATAAATCCCGTGACCAAGATGTAGAAAGCCAGCTATTTTTTGACTCCGTGCGAGATCATTATCAACTCATGCGAGTAGGTTGGAACGGCTTAAAGCGAGTCTATCACACTGTCCTGCACTTTGATATTAAAGACGGCAAGATTTGGCTGCAGCAAAACACAACTGACATCGATGTGGGTCAAGAATTGCAGGAAATGGGCATTCCTAAAGAAGACATTATATTAGGGTTACATCCGCCCTACAAACGCCCTTATACTGGGTATGGCATTGCTTAGGGCTTCCACCACAAGTACCGAAGATCCGTCATCCGTGTCAACCTAAGCCAAAGCGCAAAATCCCCCAGTCACCTAAGACAGGGGGAAATTTTTGCGAATTATTGCAGGTTCACCAGAACGCCGTCTTGCCTCAGCTTATGACCTGGAAAACCAGGTGGGTATCGTGGACACTCGTTTTAAGTTTCCGGGTTCATGCCCGGTCTACTGCCACAAGGTCTCTCGATTCCCTTTTACATACAGACAAGATCAAAAAACACTATTGGCAGTCACCAACGTCCCAGTGAGAACCTGTATCCCTATTCTAACGATTTATTTTCAGATGTCTACTGTCCCGTATCGCCACCTTCTGTAGGGGCGCATGGCGTGCGCCATGAAACAGTCTGCTGTTCATGTCTAATCATGGGCTGTCGCTCTAAGCTAAACTGATGAGTGTCATCGATCGCAAATTATGTATGATGTTCGGGGTTATGGTCAGATGGTGTACAGCGAACCCCATTCCTATCTTGTCAAACTGGGGTTATTCCACTGGAACAGTTGGCGTGAGAAGCATCCTGATGTTACTCCCATGCTGGAGGGTGCTAACCTAAATTTATTGGATCTGAGTGGGTTTAACCTGAGAGGGGCTAACATTCAAGGGGCGAACCTCTTTGGCACGGATTTGCTTGAAGCCGACTTGACCGATGCCAATCTTAGAAAAGCTGATTTTACAGGCGCAGATTTTAGAAATGCTCTTTTAAGCGGCGCTGATTTATCTGAAGCCCGATTGATTAGAACTCAAGCGTTAGGTACAAACTTTGAGAGAGCCATATTTACAGGAGTTTGCTTAGAAGATTGGAATATTGATAGTACAACCAACTTAACTGGAGTTATCTGCGACTATGTTTATCTTAAATCCAGATATTCTCCTAAGAGTAAACGATATGTACTGCAAGAACGCCGTCCTCATAGTGGTACATTTGAGCCGGGTGAGTTTACAAAGCTTTTCCAAAAAACGCTGGAAACCGTTGAGTTGATTTTCCGCAAGGGGATTGATTGGCAGGCTTTTCTGGTTGCTTTTCAAGAGTTGGAGAAGGAAAACGAGAATTTTCCGGTTTCTATTCAAGCGATTGAAACGAAGCATCGAGGTACTGTCGTTATCCACCTCAACGTTCTTCCAGAGCAGGATAAGGCAAAAATTGAGCAATCGTTTAAGCAGCGCTATAAACAGGAACTTCAACACATTGAGGCAGATTATCTAGAAACGTTAGGTGTTAGAGTCCAGTCAGAGGATTTAATTACCAAGTATCGCCAACGAAATGCTGATTTCAAAGCGATGATTCAGATTATGGCTCAAGCTCAAAGTGACTTTGTTTTAAAGGGGATTTCCCAATTAGAATGATTTGTCATTACCCGTACCACAGGGTTTCTATTGTTTGTGCGATCGCCTGGGGGTTCTTCCCTGAGTTAGAATCCAGGAGAACGGTGACATGACCGAGTTTGCGCCCAGGGCGGGATTGCTTTTTCCCATACCAATGCACATAAGTTTGCGGCTGGCTGGCGAGTTTTTGCCGTTTTTCGAGATAGTCGTTCTGGGAATATTCGTAACCCAATAGATTAACCATGACCGCTTCTTTACACTTAAGCGTTGGTTTTGTCAATGGTAATCCAGCAACTGCCCGTAAATGCATTTCAAACTGCGAAGTTTCACAAGCATCTAGACTAAAATGTCCAGAATTGTGGGTACGAGGGGAGACTTCGTTGACATATACCTGATTATTGGCGGTGAGAAAGAGTTCAATCCCAAACACGCCTACGGCTTGTAGACTATTGAGTAAGGTATGTGCGATCGCGTTAATCTCTTGTTCTGTCTCTGGACTAATCGGGGCGGGAATAATCACCCGACGGCAGACTTGATTTTCCTGCTGGGTTTCGACAACCGGGTAAACCACTACCTCACCGCTTACAGAACGAGCCGCGATGACAGCTAATTCTCGTTCAAAGGGTATAAATTCTTCGACGAGTAGAGGTGTATCGGCAAGTTTTTGCCAGAGTTCCTGGAAACTCTCTCTATCCTTAAAAATAAACGTGCCTTGACCATCATAGCCGTGGCGTCGCGCTTTGAGAACCAGGGGAAATGTCAGTGTATCGGGGTTGAGGGGTGTCTCTAGTAAGTTAAAAGCAGGTTGGGGTAAGCCAATGTCACGTAAATAGCAACGTTGGTGATATTTATCGAGTAGGGGGGCTAAGGCGTCTAGGCGGGGGCGAAAACAGACACCTTGGTTTGCCAAGGGGAACAACGCATCCAAATTAATAAATTCATTCTCAAATGTGATCACATCACAATGGGCAGCTAACTTTGCAGTCGCGGCGGCGTCATCAATCGGGGCAAAGATGGTATCGGAGGCAACACTAACGGCTGGATCAGTAGGCTGGGGTGTTTGAATCACCAAATCCAAACCCAATGATTTAGCCCCACCTCCCATCATCCAAGCCAGTTGTCCACCACCGATTACCCCTACTCGTTTCACAGTCTTAGCCATCAATAGGTTTGAGTCACTCGTTTGCCATGTTAGCGGATTTTGGTGTCAACGTTTTAGGACTTAGGTACAGATCTTGCTTAGGGTAGCAGGGCTAATTCATGTAAGGAAAGCTGTATTTATGAATTCAGCCAAGCCGGATTAGTAAATGATTAAGCCGCAAGTTCTTAAGTGCTTTATTAGTGACTATAAACGCTTAATTCATGGTCAACCAAGTCCATACAGGCGAACTAGGATAAAATCGAGAAGTTTGAAACCTACTCCAGTCAGATGTTATTACTGTAGCTGTGATTACTCAAACATAAGCGGCTACCTGTCTACAATCGTCCTGTTGAGAATGGTGCTTGGCGTCGAAAAATAACCAATAATAGTCAAACCCATCCCGACTATCCGAAAAACTGAAAACTCTAATCACCAACCATGAGCCAACCCACACCCGATCAACTGCAAATCTTTCTTGATATCGCCACAGAAGCCGCCATGGCAGCCGGGGCAATCTTGCAAACCTACTGGGGTAAACTAGATGCCGTAGAAGAGAAAGGGCGTCCGGGTGATTTAGTCACCGTTGCCGATAAAGAAGCAGAAGCCGTCATTTTAAAAGTTTTAAGGCGTCATGTCCCTCATCACGCTATTTTGGCAGAAGAATCGGGTCAAGGGGGAGATCAAGAGAGTAAATACCGGTGGGCAATTGATCCCCTCGACGGCACCACCAATTATGCTCATCAATACCCCATTGCCTCTACATCAGTGGGATTACTCATTGACGAAATCCCGCAAGTGGGAGTGATCTATAATCCCTTTCGCAATGAACTCTTTCGCGCCGCTAAGGGATTAGGGGCGACTTGCAACCGCCGTCCCATTCACGTCTCTAACACATCGACTTTCAATCAAAGCTTGCTGGTAACTGGCTTTGCCTATGACCGTCGCGAAACCCCAGATAATAACTATGCCGAGTTTTGTCACCTAACTCACCTCACCCAAGGCGTTCGCCGCAGTGGTTCAGCCTCACTGGATTTGGCAGATGTGGCTTGTGGACGCTTAGATGGTTATTGGGAACGGGGAATTTCGCCCTGGGATATTACGGCTGGTGTAGTATTAGTGCAAGAGGCAGGTGGCACAGTCACCGCTTATGATGGTAGCCCCCTCGTCCTAAAATCTGGACGAATTCTCGCCACCAATGGTCAAATTCATGACCAACTCAGCCAGGAACTGTTAAAAACACCACCCCTGTCCAGTTGGAATTGAGAGCAAGTCCGTCTAAACTAAACTCTTACACCATTTTCAGTCAGCCCCGGCATCCGCCAAGCACTTAAGGATGTCGTCGGCTAATTCGGAAAACCTAATCCCTAGCCCCCTTCCGTTCCCCTTATAGATCCCCCTCCCGTCCCCCTTCAAAAGGGGGAGACCAAAGGATGCTTCGCTTTTGTTCCATGGGGGAAGCCAAAGGATGCTTCGCTTTTTGTTCCATGGGGAAGCCAGAGTACCCTTATCTTGGGAATTGTATTTTCTACAATAGCTATGAGGATGTCAAGGGGGTCTCTCATCTCTAAGACAGACTATAAAATTATTCTTTCGTCACAGCAATTGGACAGCACCCTATGGCTTTTGAAATTGAACGCGGACTCTTTAAGTATGATTTCACGGATTATCATGCCATTCTAGGCGTTCCCGTCGATGCGGATGAGAAGACAGTCCGGAAGCAGTATCTCAAAGTAACTCGCCGTCTCCACCCTGACAGCAGCAAATTCAAAACAGATGAGGAAAAACAGCAAGCCAATGAACTGCTAACCAAACTCGTTAATCCTGCCAAGGAACAACTGTTTCGCGGCAGTCGCGACTATCAGATCAGTTTAGGACACATGGGCAAGCGTCTAGCCGCAGAAGGAGGAAAAATTTCTATTTACAGTGACGTGGCTAAACAATTGGCAAAAGCTGGTGCAAATGCCGATGCTGTTTATCGAAACTCCTTGAAATCGCTAGCTTCTAAGCAATACGAATCTCTTGATCGAGTTGTGGACGTCACTGGCGAAATCAGTGAACTCAACTTAGTTTACTTGATGCTTAAAGGAAAAACATCCAAATCCGGCATCGGCAAAACCTCTCCAGGAACAGCCGTTTCCAAAACAGCAGGACCGGGTAAGGCGGTCAAGAAAACCCAAGCTGGTGCCGCTACCAATGATGCCTCAACTAAGGGGGGTGGAACTCAAGAAGGCTCAAAAGTTGCTGCTTATATCAGTCGTGCCGACAGCTACATGCAGAAAAACAATTTTGCGGGTGCTGTTTTAGAATTACGAGAAGCCCTCAAATTAGAGCAAACCAATAGCAAATGTCATGGCTTATTAGGGTTAGCTTATTTAAAGCAAAATCAAGTGTCCATGGCTAAGGTTCACATTAATAAAGCCTTGCAATTAAATCCGCAGGAAGAAAACGCATTGAAAGGGAAACAATATATCGACAAATTAACCCAGAAATCGGGTTCAGGCAAAAAGCCGAAAGAGCAATCGGGTGGCGGGGGTTTATTTGGAGGATTGTTTGGCGGCAAGAAAAAGTAAGGGAATCAGGGACAAAGGATAAAAAATGAAACCGTTTTTAGGTTGGTCGGTTGTTCCGGCAGGTTTCACCCTGATGTCCCTCAACCCACCTTATCCAAGTGCGAGAATTTTTTGACCGATGGATGAGGGATGAGGATATAAACGTGCAGAAGCCTCTGACATCCTGTCCGTCTAAACAGTCATAAATTCCTTTTCCCTGGCATCCTTGCTTTTTTCCTTGAAGCCCTCGGCTATCTGCACTCTGCCTTGTTCCCACCAAAGTGTAAGTATTCAACCGGACATGAGATAACTTGCAAAAAGGATCGTTGGCGGTAGATGATAGGAGAGGAATCCACCCTGTAGGTGGTTAGCAGATTGAACGATAGATAGGTGGATGAGTAATCTAGAGTTTTACGATTATAAGCCGCACCTAAGCAGCTTACGTGAGGAGATATTCAAGGGTTTGGCTCAACCCCAAAAAGCGATCGCGCCCAAGTTCTTTTATGATAAACGTGGGTCAGAACTGTTTGATCAGATCTGTGAGGTGGAGGAATACTATCCCACCCGGACAGAAATTCATCTGTTAAAAACCTATTGCCGGGATATTGCCCAACTCGTAGGTCAAGATTGCTTGCTGATCGAGTATGGTAGTGGCAGTAGTGCCAAAGTCCGCCTTCTGTTAGATGCCTTGCCGCATCTAGCTGGATACATGCCCATCGATATCTCCCAAGAACACATGCTGCAAGCGTCAGCAGAACTAGCACAATCCTATCCTGACTTGGATGTGATCGCCGTTTGTGCGGATTATACCCAAAATTTTCAACTGCCGCCCTACAGCAAAAAACCTGTTAATCACAAGCTAATTTTCTTTCCGGGTTCCACGATTGGCAATCTCGATCCCCAGGAAGCCATCCATCTGCTGAAACAGTCGCGTCGTCTTTTGGATAAAGGTGATGGTATGTTAATTGGTGTTGATTTGAAAAAAGACCCAGCTATTTTAAATGCTGCCTATAATGATGCCCAGGGAGTCACTGCTGAATTTAATCTCAACCTGCTAGAGCGGATTAATCAGGAGTTAAACGCTAATTTTGATTTATCCCACTTTCGCCACTGGGCTTTTTATAATCCAGATAAAAGCCGCATTGAGATGCACTTAGTTAGTCTCAAGGAACAAAGCGTCGTTATCGATGGCACACCGTTCCACTTTCGTCAAGATGAAACGATTCACACCGAAAATTCATATAAATACAGCATTGAAGAGTTCCAGGATATGGCAAATTATGCTGGATTCGATGCTCAACAGGTATGGACAGATGCTGATCATCTCTTTAGTCTCCACTACCTAACGATTAGCCATTAGAAATTTTAATTCCCGGTTCCCTAGAAGGGCGGGTTTAGTCAAATTATCGGTTTATGGCAAAATGTGAGCGGTAAAACCCGCCCCTACATCCCTATTCCCTATTCCCTGTTCCCTATTCCCTGAAAAATGGCAAAAGCTGACAAAATAAACTTTTCTTGTCCGAGTGGTTTTCCCGAATTTCTCCCCGGCGAAAAACGCCTGGAGATGTATTTGATAGATACCATCCGCCAAGTTTTTGAGCGATATGGATTCACCCCCATCGAAACTCCAGCAGTTGAGCGATTAGAAGTCCTGCAAGCCAAAGGAAATCAAGGGGATAATATTATTTACGGATTGCAACCAATTTTGCCGCCCAATCGCCAAGCCGAAAAAGAACAGGCAGGAGAAAGTGGTTCAGAAGAGAGAGCATTAAAGTTTGATCAGACGGTTCCCTTAGCGGCTTATATTGCCCGTCACCTGAATGAACTTCAGTTCCCCTTTGCCCGTTATCAGATAGATGTGGTATTTCGGGGAGAACGGGCAAAAGCCGGACGCTATCGCCAATTTCGCCAATGTGATATTGATGTAGTGGGTCGTAATAAGCTGAGTTTGCTCTATGATGCCCAAATTCCAGCGATTATTGCCGAAATTTTTACGGCGATTAATATAGGAGAGTTTTTGATTCGCATCAACAATCGTAAAGTTCTCAGTGGGTTCTTTGAGTCGATTGGTTTAGATGAGAGCAAAATTATGCCCTCTATCCGGATTGTGGATGCCGCCGAGAAAATTGGCGAAACGAAGGTTAAAAAAGCGCTCCTGGCTGAAGGGTTATCAGATGAACAAGTCGAACAAATTCTTACCTTCACCAAGATTCAGGGGTCAGTAGATGACGTGTTGGCACAATTAAACGCCATGCTTGAGGATAAACCAGACGCTCAGGTATTGAAAACGGGCATTGCTGAACTAGAAACGGTGATTACCGGAGTGCGGAATTTGGGGGTGAGCGATCGCGTATTTTGCATTGACCTCTCCATTGCCCGTGGATTAGATTATTATACGGGAACGGTGTATGAAACAACACTTGTTGGTCATGAAGCCTTGGGCAGTATTTGTTCCGGGGGACGGTATGAAGAACTCGTGGGTATGTTTGTTGGGGATAAAATGCCAGGAGTGGGCATTTCCATCGGCTTAACTCGATTGATGAGTCGGTTGATTCAAGCCGGGATTCTGGAGTCGTTCTCGTCTACACCCGCCCAAGTGATGGTGGTGAATATGCAAAGTGACCTGATGCCCCTGTATTTAGACGTATCTCAGAAACTGCGTCAGGCGGGAATTAGTACAATAACCAGTTTTGACGAGCGTTCTGTGGGCAAACAGTTACAGCAAGCTGATAAACGGGGAATTCCCTTGTGTGTCATTATTGGCTCTGAAGAAGCAGCCGCTCAACAATGCGGTTTGAAAAACCTGAAAACCGGGGAGCAAATTGCTGTCAATATAGAGCAGCTAGCTGATGAGGTGAGCAAGCAATTAGCCTAAGCATTCCTGTAGAGACGCGCCATGGCGCGTCTCTTTGTAGCATAAATTACAGACAATTTGCTAATCATCCGAATTAGGTGTGATTACTGGATTACTGTTGCTAGCGATCGCGTATTTCAGAAAAATGAACCATGAACTACACTGCCACCAAAGCGTCTTGATAACGGTTATGGAGCAAACTGACATGAACCTGACTAAGAGCATACCAGGTTTGCTCACTGACCACTCCATCTTCCACTAAGCCATGACGTTTTTGGAATGATCGCACAGCGCGTTCTGTTTGTTCGCCAAAATCACCATCAATTGGCGCTGAATAATCCTGAGTCAGATGCAGCACCCACTGTACAGGAATCACCATATCATGTCTGCTACCTCGATTGAGTACAGGCATATTAACCGGGGAACCTTGATAAAGAGCTTGCCACGTCAGAGAATCGACAATACCATCCGCTTTGAGGAACATACTTTGCTGAAATTCCATCACAGCATCATGAACCGAGCGATCAAAATACCCTCCCATCGGACCATAATAAGTGCCGCAATGAGCCAAAAGCTTTTGCAATTCTAAAACTTCGGCTCCCACCGAACCCAGTTGCAGTATGGGTTTTTGAACCGACGATTTAGCGGTGAGTCTAACCTTTGATGTCGTTTCCGGATTAAAAAGCGCTTGCATAGTACAGTCCTCATAACGAGTGAGTTTGTACAGTATTTTAAGGTACTGTTGATGATTGGGAACTTATCCTAGCGAACCCGATTAACCTTGCCATCATCCGATTGGGCAATTGGGTGCAAGGATATAGTCTTTCTCAACTTAATCGTACAGTAGGTTCATCAGAAGGGAAATTACACAAAAGCGATCGCGCCTGAGTGGGAAGGTTCAAGGACGCGATCGCTTAATTAAATTTAACGGATTTTATCTCAACCTGTGGAAACCCGCGCAGGCGGGTTTCGTTTGTGTAGCTGCGGTTACCCTATGGGAAGCCGCTCCGCGTCTACAACCGCCCAATTAATATGATGTCCGGCTAGGCGAGGATAAAATCGCTACTGTTGAGGGCACTCGCTTGAATCCCACTCAAGATAGCTAAGTCTGTATTGAAGACACTAATGCGAGTATCATTACCATCTTGAATCAGGTCGAGCTGTTGGAACGTGATGCCCAAACCACGAATGCCAATCCGGTCAATCTCTAGCTCAAAGTCGGTAATCGTGTGAACCGCACTGGGGACAAAGCCATTAACAATCCAGAACTGCTCATCACCATTGCCACCCGTCATGGTGCTACCCCCATAACCACCGAACAATAGATCATCGCCGTCGCCGCCTGAGAGTTGGTCATTGAAACCAGCAATCAGGATATCATCACCTTTGCCGCCATCCAGACTGTTATTGCCTGAACCGAACGAGGCATTAAGAATATCATCGCCATCGCCACCAGACAATTGGTCATTGAAGCCAGCTAAGAGATTGTCGTCGCCATCGCCACCATCTAGGCTGTTATTTCCTGTACCAACGGAAGCGTTAAGGATATCATCGCCGTCACCGCCCAACAGTTGGTCATTCGAGCCAGCCAGGAGGTTGTCGTCACCTTTTCCACCATCGAGCAGATTGTTCCCACCACCATTTAAGGCATTGAGGATATCTTCACCCTTACCGCCCAACAGTTGGTCATTCGAGCCAGCTAACAGAACATCGTCACCTTTGCCTCCATCGAGCAGATTATTGCCGCCACCACTGGAAGCATCCAGGTTATCATCGCCTTTACCACCCAACAGATGATCATTTGAGCCAGCCAAGAGGTTGTCGTCACCTTTACCCCCATCAAGCAAGTTATTACCGCCACCACTGGAAGCGTCAAGGATATCATCACCTTTGCCGCCAAACAACTGATCGTTGAGGTTGGCTAACAGTTCATCGTCGCCTTTCCCACCATCGAGTAGGTTGTTTCCCGCACCATTGGATACATCCAGGCGATCATCGCCAGCTTCACCAAATAATTGGTCGTAGCTGTTGCCAATCAGTGTATCATCACCTTTACCACCGTAGAACTGATTACCACCAGCGCTTCCTGAGCCATCAACCTGATCATTACCAGCAAGTGCAAAGACGATGACTGGACTGTCCGTAATGGTGAAAACATCATTGCCAGAAGTGCCAAATAGAGTTTGTGGAGGAATCTTTTGGTTGCCAAAGTCGATGTTCGTGACTGTATCACCAGGGCTGAGAGTTACCTTCTGACTACCACCGATAGGAAATGAATTACCCGTGAATGATAAGTTGTCAACCAGCAATCCTGAGTCAACAACGGTATCTCCCACGTCCACAACCCCGATTCCCAGGGTAAAAGTACCGGCGGTTTGGAAGGTATAGGAGAAGGTGTCAAATCCGGTTTCTTCATTGAAAATGGTAGGAGAGAATCCGAAAGAGCTATTGGTATTCGCTAGCGTGTCCAACGTATTTGACACAATCGAAACGAAGCCAAAATCGTTAAAGGAAGTGGGTGTACCTTCGTTGGTGAGGAAGTTCCAATCAAAGCTCAATTGAGTGCCAGCCGATACTGTTACTGTTTGCTTGATTGCTGAACCAACGGTAGCATTGCCATTACCCAGACCATCTAGGCTTCCGGAAGTCAACCCTAAGAAAGTTTCTAGTTGGGTATCGCTTACAGCACTACCTCCGTTAGTGAGTAACGCTTGATTGGTTCCCTCCGTTGGACCCGAACCAAAGGTAGCTGTCTCGATAGTAGTGTTACCCGTTGTTTGCCACGGATCAAAGCTTCCCGTTTCAAAACCACCGTTCAAATTCGGAAAAGTCTGCTCCCAACCGGGTTTTAGCACCTCGGCAACGGTGTAAGTACCTGGATTCAGGTTAGTAAAGGTATAGTCACCGTTGATATCGGTTTTCGTAGATGTCTCACCAGGATCGAGTTGACCGTTTTGATTATCGTCTAAGTAAATTGTCCAACCCGCCAAACCTGGCTCATTGGCATCTTGTGTTCCATCTCCATTAAGATCATTCCACTTACTGCCGCTGATTTCTCCTGGCTGAGGTACTCCGACAAATACATTATCGATCGCCCAGTTATCGAAGCCATTACCACTGTGATTAACTTGACGCCAACGGAAACTGGTGCTACTGGTTTGGGCGGCGGTGGGAACTGTTTCGATGAGTGTTGTCCAACTGGTGAAGTCTTCGGTGTCATAGAGTCCAAGCTGAGTCCAACTGCTACCACCATTGATGGAATATTCTAGTACTACATCTTCCCCTGGATCGGCATTTTCTCCGCCATTGGAGCCATTGCCAAAAATCAAGTCGAAGAAGACTGTACCGCCGCTGGAGACATCGACAAAGTTCGTGGTGGCAAAGCGAGAGTTCCCGCCAGAAGCACCACCGTTAAACCACAGGGAGTTCCCATCACTACCGACAAAGTTGCTGTTGGCTGTGCCGTTGGTGATCGTTGACCATTGGCTATTATCAATGTCTGGGTCAAAGTCATCAACAACGCTGTTGAGGATCGGTGGTCCAACAGTTACGTTGTCTATTGCCCAGTTATCGAAATTATTGCCACTGTGAGCGATTTGCCGCCAGCGGAAACTGGTACTATTCGTCTGAGCCGCCGTAGGAATCGTCTCCGTTAGGGTTGTCCAACTGGTAAAGGCTTCGGTATCGTAAAGACCAAACTGGTTCCAAGTGCTGCCACCGTTTGTGGAGTATTCCAGCACCACATCTTCCCCTGGATCGGCATTTTCGCCACCATTGAAGTTATCGCCAAAGATCAGGTCAAAGGTAATCGTACCGCCATTAGCGACATCTACCAGATTGGTAATGGCAAAACGAGAGCTACCGCCAGGAGAACCTCCGTTAAACCATAGGGAGTTCCCATCACTGCCAACAAAATTACTATTGGCTGTACCGTTAGTGATGGTTGACCATTGGCTATTGTCAATGTCTGGGTCAAAGTCATCAAAGAGTACGGGAAGCACTGGAAGAGGGATGCTGCCAGTCAGGGCGCTGTAGGCATTGAGCCGCCCACCTGAAACGGTTTTTCCTTGCAATGCTGGAATTGGGTCAACGGTTGCTAGGATACGATCCTTGACCTGTTGGGCGGTTAGTGTGGGGTCGTCAGACCAAATCAAACTGGCAACCCCTGATACGTGGGGGGTTGCCATGGACGTTCCACTATTGAAACCGTATCCGCCCCCAGGAATCGTGCTATAGACAGAAGAGCCTGGTGCGCCCAAGTCTACAGATGTGGCTCCGTAACTGGAAAAACTTGAGAGTTGATCGTCATCGTCAGTGGCAGCGACAGAAATGATGTTATCGAGGTTATAGCTGGAAGGGTAATGGGGGGAGAAGTCAGTATCTTCAGCATCATTGCCCGCCGCCGCAATAAATAACTGTCCGGCAGCACCCGCCGCCGCGATCGCATCCAACAACCCCTGAGAAAAGCCGCCGCCCCCCCAACTATTGTTGGTCAAGTCAGCGCCCATCATCGTGGCATATTCGACGGCTTGAATCGCATTGAAGGTACTGCCGGTATTCGAGGCGTTTAGGAATTTTAGCGCCATGATATCAGCCGACCAACTGACACCCGTCACACCAATACCATTGTTTCCTTCCGCAGCGATGGTTCCGGCTACGTGAGTGCCGTGACTGTTATCGTCAAAGGGGTCGTTATCGTTATTAACAAAGTCCCAACCGTAAATATCATCGACGTAGCCATTACCATCATCATCAATTCCATTTCCGGCAATTTCTCCCGGATTTGTCCACATATTGTCATTGAGATCAGGATGGTTATAATCCACCCCTGAATCAATCACACCAACGACTATATTGTTTCCGGTTTCAATATCCCAGGCTTCGGGAGCGTCAATGTCCGCGTCAGCCGTACCACCGGTTTGTCCCGTATTGTTGAGTCCCCAAAGTTGATTGAATTCGGGGTCATTGGGAACAGTGGTAGTGGTAGAAAGGATATAGTTGGGTTCGATATATTCAATGGCGGGATCGTTGCTATAAAGCGCCATGGCTTCAACTACGCTCATCCCTTGGATTTGCCAACGCTCAATTCCCAAGGTTTGAGTGGACTCTATTACCTGGACTCCCAGGCTAGTTTTGAAAGCGTTAATTTGATTCGTGGGAATCGATAAATTAACTTTAACAATCAGCTCATTGGGGGCGTAGTTTGTTCCTTCTACACCCATGGTGCTAGAGAGTTCTTGCACTAAGGCTTGGAATTCAGGTGACTCCATCTCTCGCTTAGGCGCAACGGCTACCTGATTCGTAGTCTCGTCTTGATTCGTACTCTCGTCTTCTAAGTCTACTGAGCCATTGAGTTCAACTTGGCTATTTTCGGATAGATCCAACAAATCATCGTTAACTGACATCGTTCTCACTCCTTAAACAAAATTTCTTAGAAAATCCGAGCAAGTGGCTATTTCACTCCAGTCGATTCGCTGCAACTAGTGAACTTTCACTGACTACTCTGGATTGGGCAGCGAATTTTACGCGAATGAACGATTTTTTTGACAAAACTTTACAAAAACTGAACGGTCAGACACAGGATTTACTCCTTCACGCTTAATGAATGTAAGTCAAAACTAATGCAACGAAACACTGTATCTGGAAGGTTTCCGCTTTCGGGCGTAAGTCCTCAAAAATTAACCTGAATTTAACCTTACTTATGTAGCCGTAAGGTTAGAACATCGATGTCTAGTTGAGGAGTATAGACGTTTCTTTGCCGGAAATCCAAATAGTTAACAAAACTTATGAACATCCACATAACCAACTGTCCCAGCCGACATTAACATAAAGTTTTGTAATAAAAATTGACCGATTGCGTAAAATCTTCCCCCTCAGCCCGAGTAATCCAATGAACGGTTAAGCTGTCGCAATTCGCAGAGCGGTTCCGTCACATCAGACATCTGACACGGACACCAAGAATAACTCTGCTTTGTGAACAAAATAGTTAAAGAGGTCATCTGATGAACTTGTTACTCGGAATTGCTTTATTTGCCATCGGTTTACTCTTGGCGATTATTGGCGGGTTTTGGACGCTAATCCTCGCATTCATGGATCACTGGGGTTGGGGATTAGCCTATTTATTCATTCCCTTCGCCGGTCTAGTGTTTATTATCATGAAATGGAGTAATCAATCAGTCAGGCGTTCTGTCTTCCTATGGCTTGCCAGTTTACCGTTAATCGGATTAGGAATATGGCTTGGCGGACTCTCTGCCTTTGACTCTATATCAGATACCACAATTCCCTTATCTGAGGATAACGTTTCTGTAGAAATGCCAGAATCAGAGGCATCTATAGATACAGAACAAGAGTCATCTGCAACCCAAACACCTGCTAGTTCTCCTACTCCTGGGGTGGCGGTATCTCCATCTCCGACTTCCCCTGTATCTCCTGCACCAAATACGACGTCATCCCCTGCTGCACAACCCGACTATACTCAATATATGCTGATTGGTTATGCGGCTTTCGACCAGGGAGATTATCAAACAGCTTTAATCAATTTCAAAAGAGCATTGGATGAAAGACCAGGAGATAGCTATGCGACAAAAGCTATTGAAAATACGGAAGCGATGATTAACCGCAACCGCTAGTGCTTTGATTCCGTAATTTAAGTAACCCCAATTAGCGAAGAAGAGACTTGACGATTGAACGCGCACAACCTGCGCCCCTACAGTTTCGGGGCTAATGGTTAATTGATCAAATAAGGTGTGCCGAGCCACTACTAACGTGACACAGCTAAAATGGTGGAGTAGATTCTACCGTTAAATCGGGCGCAAAGCAATAAGCCCCTACAGTTTATGCACTACTCATCTTTATTGGTGTTACTATCCTTATCCCTATCGTTCCCGCTACTTTCGCCCTCAACGGCAAATGCCCAAGATACAATAGCACAATCTAGCTTTGCCCAAGGATTTTGGCGTCCAGCCGAAGGACTGGTTCAAGAACAACTGAATTTGATTAATCGGATTGAGGGGGCATTCTACAGTCCTAATGTATATCAAGTAGAAGCGACGCGATCGCAACTTTTCTTACACCTAGGCAAAGTGGAACGCTTCTTGAATAGTCAGTATCGAATTCCCCAGTTTCTCTGTAATAACGGAACGCCTGATCCCGATGTTCCTGCACCGTTAACCTTACCCCAGCGACAGGTATACTGCAATCTTTATGTATCTACCCAAAAGCTGGAACCAATGGTTGATCTGTTGGATATGCGGTTACCGATGCTAGCTGGGTTAGCTGCACCCAGTACCATACCATTAGATGATCAACGTCCAGGCTTGCGGTTGAATTTAGCCACACCACTTCGTCCTGAATTTGCACCTGTACCCGACTTCCCCGAACCGGAACCGCCTGTCTTGGGTATGCCAACAAAGCGCCCCCTTACAGACTATCAGAGACAGCCGTTACAACCTGCGATCGCGCCTCCGGAAGCGGTGACTCAAACCCTTTTAGCCGCACGGGAACAACTATTACCCGCATTACCCGCATTTCCCGACTCTGCTCGTATCGTTGATCCTGGTGTTTACTCTGTGATTCCCACCCAAAGTACTTTGGGTCTTTTACCTTTAGAACCCCAGCGATACACCGACTTTCTTGACCAACCCAACACCGGAATTGCCCGTATCTTTCTCGCCGAAAGCTATCAACCTGATCCCAATAAGCTACGAAACCGCCTGCAATCTCCTCTCCCCCAACCCTTTCCCTTAACGACTGGGGTTGAATCGGCGACGGATTCCGTTCCTAGCTTGGCGCTGGAGATTGAAAATGGAAACTTCACCATTCCTTTGCAGGGGCTGGATTATGGTTTTATCGTCAATTTGGGTGATGTTTCTTTAGACGAAATCAACGCCAATCTACAAACAATTCCCACCCTGACACCCGAACAACGAGATTTATTCCTAAATTATCGTCCACCCAATGAAGTAGAAGCCTTACAAATCGATCAACGGCGCTTTTATACAGGTAAGGCTGGTATCGGGTTTGTCCCTCCTCTCAGTCCACCTGCGGCTACAGGTTCAGAGGTAGGATTAAATAACACCTATTTGGTCAGATTAATCCAATTCCAGTTATCTGAAGCTGTACTGGAAGGAGAACCAATTTCACGATCGCAGCGCCGCTATTTACCCGAAATCCTCAATACACCGAGCAGTGATGTTATTGTTGCTTTTCAACCTGTTCACCAACGTTTAGATGGGAGTTATACAGTGCTATGGCGTTTACTTTATCGCTTTCCTGATCCCCAAATTGAAAACTTAGCCGAATACGTGGAATTAGAGTGAAGTTTCCCC
Source organism: Coleofasciculus sp. E2-BRE-01 (assembly GCF_040221695.1). Lineage (NCBI taxonomy): Bacteria > Bacillati > Cyanobacteriota > Cyanophyceae > Coleofasciculales > Coleofasciculaceae > Coleofasciculus > Coleofasciculus sp. E2-BRE-01. The sequence continues at coordinate 16,642 of NZ_JAVKEA010000005.1, forward strand.
AAAACAAAACAATGTAAGGCTTACCTCAACTTACCTCAAGGTTATTCTAAATCCACTGATGTCGTTACGACGGATGGCAACTCTGACGGTTGAACGCTTAGAACCTTGGCACACGCCAGCAGCTTGGTTTCAGTAGGCACTTTAAGCTTTGACGCTAACTTGAAGAACTCAAGCATTTTAATGAAGCTAAACGTGGGATCTGGAAGATAGACAACCTGTCCAGAACGAATGGTTATCCCCTGGCGACTGGATGACTGAAAGGCATGATGGAGATTATGCCAGCCTTCACCCAGAGTTAAAAATGCTACAAACTGATTATTGCAACTGAGATCGTCAGTTATAAAAGGTTGTTTACCCACAATATGGCAAAGGGAGTTGACGGTTTGCACGCCATGAAACAGCAGGGTTGTGCTGAGAAAAAAAGCACCCAGATATTCAACACCACCGATGAGATAAGAAATTGCTCCCAGTGCTACTAGAGGGAGAAAGTGCAAACGATCAATTACCTTTAAAACAGGATCACTCTCAACATCAGCAGGTAGCTTGGCAGGAAAGAACCGGGGAGATAATAGCCAACCCCCTTGAGACCAATAAAATCCTCTGATCCCCTGAACGGGTGTACAGGGGGAATGGGGATCGAGATCTTGATCGACATGGTTATGATGGGCTATATGGTGTGCTTTCCACCAACTTGGACCCATCTGCCCCGCCGCCGCCGCCACAATACTTCCCACCCATAGAACTGGAGCCGGAGCTTGATAGCTTTTGTGGGTGAGTAGTCGATGGTAGATGCCGGTTGTTGCCAGCATACGGATGACATATAAAAATATGATCCATAGGCAAGCACCCCACGATAAACCCGTGATTAAAACAAGTAACGATCCGATATGGCTAAAGATAATCAGCGTCGGACCGATTAGATAAGAAATAATTGTCAGTGGAGAATACTGCCTCATTTTTTTCTATTGTCCTAAAAGGATGGTTGAATAAGCCGTTAATGAAACCTGCCCCTACTTTCCTATTACCGAGACACTACTCTGACCTACAAAACAACCGCATAACCTAAGCTTGTCAAGTCATGCGGTTCAATGTAACTCATGAATATTAAATTCAATTATTAATTGAGTTAGCATCAGGCTATCTTCAAATTAATAATCTAAAGTAGAACAATACCTACGTTGGCTAACTCTTCAAAAAATCTGATGAAAACAAACTTTTGACCCTTCGCGATCCTCAAGAGCATACAAACTTCCCAAGGGTTTTACTAGGCTGTCTTTTTGGGTGGTAGAACAACTTTCTTGGCTAAACCCACTCCTTGTAGTAGTTGAATTGCCCACCATGTCATATCGATTTCCCACCATTTACGTCCAGCCGGAGCAACATTGGGATGAGCGTGGTGATTGTTGTGCCAACCTTCTCCGTAGGTTAAGATAGCTGCCCACCAGAGATTGCGAGAACCATCATTAACTTCATAAGTCTGATAACCGCGCAGGTGAGTGGCAGAATTAATTAACCAGGTGCTGTGCCACAGTACGACAGCTCGGACAAAGACACCCCAGAATACAAATTGCCATCCCCCTACTAGGTAAAGCAATAGACCCAGAGGAATTTGTAGCGATAAGAAATAGCGATCTAACCAGCGATAATAAGGATCTCTAGCGATATCAGGAGCGTATTTTTGATACACGTCGTAATCAAAAAATTCGGGTTTGTGATAGAACAGCCAAAGCATGTGACTCCACCAAAACCCATGTCGTGCTGAGTAAGGGTCTTTGTTTGCATCATCAGGGTGAGCATGATGCTGACGGTGTCCTGCTACCCAGAAGATTGGTCCCCCTTGTAGAGCTACAGCCCCGATGGTGGTCAGGATATATTCTAACCACTTAGGCACTTGAAAACTCCGATGGGTCAAAAGCCGATGATACGATAAGCAAATGCCAATACTGCCAAAGAGCCAGTGGAGAAGTATCATTACTCCCAAGGCTGACCATGAAAAAAACCAGGGCGCCAGCAGTGCCAAAGCGTGAATCGTGCCAAAAAATAGCAGACTGGGCCAATGAAAGGGTAAGTTAGTGCGACTTTGAGGAGGCACTGAGATTGAATGATTAGTCATTGAGAATCGTTACAGTAGGAATTGATGTGCAAGTGTTACTTACACTTCTACCATCAGCTTAACGATTTATCCATCAAAATGCAAGTGTTACTTACATTACTAAACTATGTCTCGTACCAGTTCTACAACACGAGCGCGTTTGATTCAAGCAGCGCTTGAGTTGTTTACCGTTCAGGGGGTTACCGAGACGACCACACGTCAGATTGCGGAATTAGCCCAGGTTAATGAAGTCACACTGTTCCGTCACTTTGGTAACAAACAAGGATTACTCTTAGCGGTGATCGAAGACTCTGGGGTGTTTACCCGTCTGGGTGAATCACTCAGAGCGCAAGTCGATCAGACAACGACGTTTGAGCAGGCGCTAATTAACTATGGACGCGATCGCCTTCAGGTTCTCACGCAAATGCCCGAGTTACTGCGCTCTGTGGTTGGGGAGTCAGGAAAATATACGGTTGAGCATCGTCAGGCGTTAGGAGAAGGTGTGACTCAAGCCAACCTGGACTTTGCTGATTATCTTACCACCGTGATTCAACGCGATCGCTTACATTTACGTTTATCAGCGGAAAAATTAGCCAGTTTGGTTAATGGGATGTTATTTGGGTATTTGGTGATTGAACTAACCAGCGAGTTCCACAGGCTTTGGCAGAATCAGGAGGAGTTTTTGCAAAGTTTGATCGAACTCATCTTACACGGAGCTTTTGCAGACGGAGAGCTACAGAGACGGAAAGAGGCACAGAGACGGGAAGAGGCGGAGGAAGAGCTAGGAAGCGGCGATACAGGGGAGATAGTGAGCCAGCCTATCCCCGATTCTTCACTGAATGCGCCTTCTCAGGTGATTTCCTCTGAGACAGTAGCCGATTTACCTGCATCCTTAGTTCATGCGATTTTGCAACAAGCCAAAAAAAGCGGCTTACGGGATTATGCTCTCGCCTATATTCTCTTTGGTGCGGGGTTGCGGATAGAAGAAATTATTGCCTTAGAGCGATCGCACCAAATTAGTGACGCCCATAGACACTTATTAAAAGTGACTCACGGTAACGTGCGCCAAGTCCCTGTCAATCAGTGGATTATGGGCAAGCGCTATGGTTCTTACACCCGCAATCCCTTAAACCAATGGCTCAAAAGTCGTAAAGATGATCGCTCACCCCTGTTTGTTAATGAAGCTTTAGAACGGATGTCTGTGCCAGAATTAAGAGCTGCATGGCGTAACTTTACCGCTGAGTTGGAAACGCCATCTCCCTCAATTGAGCAAGCGCGACAGACCTGGTGCGTGGAACTGTTAATGCGAGGGATGAATGTGGAGGATTTAAGTATTTTAAGCGGTTTAGATGTAAAACAATTAGAACCTTATGTTCGCCGAGCAAGGGAAAAAACAGCGTTGGAACGGGCGATTCGTTTAGATCAAAAACCTTGAGTAGGGGTTGCTGAATAAGTATTGTGGTGAGGATAGGCAACAGGGAACAGGGAACAGGGAACAGGGAACAGTAAGGTTTGAGAGAAATTTGCAAAAATTGATACAGTAACGTTTTCTTTTGTCCGACTACTTACCCGATATTAAAATATGAATAATACAGTTATCCTCAATTATTTTGAACAGAAGCTAATTGAAAAAATCCGCGACTTACCTCCTGGTAAAGTTGAAGAAGTCGCCGATTTTGTCGATTTTTTACTAAGACGCAGCGAACAGCATCAGACGATGGTTCGAGAATCCGTTACACTTTCGGAAAAGACATTTGCCAAGGTCTGGGATAATCCAGATGATGCTGAATATGACCAGCTATAATTTTGGAGATGTTATCCTAGTTCCATTTCCTTTGATATCGATGTACTAAGAGAATCATTGGTAAGAATTATCGGCTAGTGCAGCGCGGCGGAAATACTTGAGCAGATTCGTAGACACGCTGAAGCGGCGGGAGATGTGATTTGCTCAGTTATTTCTGGCTTATTTCAGTAGGTAAATATTACGTTGCTTTGTCCTGAAAAAAGTCAGTTCAAAGCCTGAAAATTGCATCCAATTTACGTCTAACGATCGCCTTAAGTAGTTCAACTTTTGGAGGCACTATTTTAGGCAGTAGAATATCGGTAAAACTATTACTACCGTCAAAGTCTATTCCAGCATCTCCATCAAGAGTATATTTAAACGACATCTCTTTTGTATTATCCACGCTAGCTGAATAATCCATTATTGCCAAACTAATATTGCGTCGTGGATTATTTTGTATATCAACGGTTCTTAAACGTGTAGTAAGTTCAATGTTTTTAAGCAACGTATCTTGAAGAATCCAAATTGTTTTTCCATTCCATTTATTAGCTAATGCTGTTTTCGCGAATAATTGCGTCACCATGCGTCCCCAAACTTGGCGCTTATTAATGCCTGGGCTAGTATGTTCAGACTTAATCAAGGAATTGCGAAATGCACTTCGCATATCTGTAGAATTTTCAGTTCTAGAACCACTTGTACTGGCAGTCATGACTTCCAGAATGAAGAAGTTTGATAGATCAGGTAAATTAATCGACATATCGGCTAGATGTTGCCTTTCATCCTGAAAATAGCCACTCTTCTTCGCTAATTTCACAAGTTCCCTTAAATCTTCTGGTGTTGATTCTAAAAAATCACTACTCTTTAGTAACTGTCTCAGAGACGTTAGAATTAACGGGGCTATAACATAGTCAAAATGATAGTTGATTTCAGCATCTGCTACTCTATGCTTAAAGGATACTTCTGCCCAAGTACCAATATTAATGTCTGTAAGTAAGCCCGACTGAATTAGTAAGTTAAGTTCGTGCGGATGTATCGAATGATTAGCAGGAGGTATACCTTGTCCATCGAATTTTGCTGCAAACAGACGACGTGGGCAAACAACCCAAATATCTTCGCCTGCTTGAATCGAACATACACCAGGTATAACCTCAGTAACATCACGATTAAAGTACTGAGTTAAAGGTTCTTGGGATGTGAGCTTAATTTTGGTTTGATAGCGATTTCCACCTCCGTCACAAGTTGCGCCCATAAATGGACACTGACGAGACTTTCGTATCATCTCTACATCTTGACTACGGTCATTGACAGGGAAGCCGAATAGCTCAAATATGGTAGGCATAAGCGAAGATATAGTCTGGTGATAATTAGTGTTTATAAACGGATCAGCTCTTGCTAAAAATATTTGTCAGTTTTCTGCATTGAGGCAAGGAATTTATCGATTTCTTTGGCAATAGCATAAGCAACAGGCGGCGGAACAGAATTAGCAACCTGACGATGCTGATCTAAGTATCTGACTCTACCTGAACGACCTCGAACAGGACCTTTCAGAAGATAAGTATCAGGGTATCCATGAATACGCATATATTCGCGTGGAGTTAGATATCTATCTTCAACAGGATGGAAAAAAATTTCTCCACACCGTAGAGTCAGTGACGGTTCAGAAAATGAAAGTCTACGAAACTTAGTTGTATCTTTTTTCGTCAATTTACCTCTTTGACTTGCGGGTAGATGAAGTTCCCCCGCCAAAAAAGAGCCTTCTGACACTCCCTGAATACGTCTTCTATCGCCTGCTGGGGTAATATCGATATGGCTATTTTTAGGTAGATTTCCCTTGTCATTTGAAGGACTATCTAATCCCTTTAGAGCTTGCCCAACTGTAACGTAGTGATTAAGCGGAAATAATGATAATTGAGAATCAAACTTACTATGAGTTTGTAAGGGAAAGCTAAAATTATGCTTAGCTTTTGTCGCCACTATAAATACCCTTTCTCTAACTTGAGCGACTCCATAGTCTGCTGAATTAAGGATTTGCTGTCTGAAACAATATCCTAATTCCTCAAGTTGATCTTTCAGACTTTGAAAAGCACCACCATTTTTTCCCGACTTACCTGGAGCCTTCAATATACCTTTTACTTGTTCAATCGCAATAACTTTGGGCTGAAAATATTTAGCAAATCTAACAAACTCAAACAAAAGTAAACCTCTCTCATCATCTAAGGAACCACGTTTGCCAGCTTGAGAAAAACTTTGACAAGGACTACCACCAAAGAGTAGATCTAAATCACCAGGTTGTATATTTAAATCTCTCATTAAATGACAGGGATCAACTTGCTTGATATCTTTCTCAAGAAGCAAAGTTCTCAGATTATCTCTGTCCATTACGCTGCGGAGGGTTTGGCAGCAGTATGGGTCAATTTCGATGTCAGCTAGTATTTCAAAGCCAGCTTGACGGACACCGATATCCATCCCACCTGCACCTGAGAAAAGAGATAAGGCAGACAACATAAAATGGACACTCAGTACAGAAGTATTATTTGATCCTCAGACTTATAGACTATCACAATAACGGATATTCCCAAACGACACCCCTAATTTTATGGGTTATTATTTTCGAGTAGCATCGATGTCATGGGAGTCAACTTAAGCCAGGTTGCGTCCGAGTGAATTCAGAGGCAAGGATAGTAACCTGAAGTGGAAACAAGAAGCTGTAGGATACCTCCTATGCTGGAACTTCAACTTGCTGATTTCCGGCTAAACCAAATGCCTGGTGAATGGCTTGTAATGCTGTCACCCCCTGCTCTTTATTCACCACACAACTAATCTTGATTTCTGACGTAGTGATCATTTGAATATTGATTTGGTGTTGAGAAAGAGCGGCAAACATCCGCGCCGCTACACCGGGTTGTCCAATCATTCCTGCACCAACAATACTAACTTTAGCAATATCAGCATCAAGGAGAACCTCGCCGTACCCTAAAATAGATGCAGCCTCCTGGAGAATTGTCTGGGCAGTTTCCGCCTCAGCTTGGGCGACAGTGAAGGCAATATCGCGTGTGGGAATTCCATCAATCACGCGACAGCGCTGAGATTGAATAATCATATCCACGCTAATAGTTTGCTCGGCTAAGATACTAAATATGCGAGCTGCCATACCCGGACGATCAGGAACATAGCGAATAGCTAAACGGGCTTGATTCTGGTCAAGGGCAACCCCTCGAACGGGGTTTGAATGTAGAGACGTTGCATGCAACGTCTCTACACCGCTGGCTGCAAGGGAATTATCGGTTAACTCTGTTGGTAAACGGGCGGGGGAACTCTTAATATTAAACTGGTCACACAAAACCGCGATCGCACGATTACAATCAGCCGCATCAATCACACAGCTTACTTTTACCTCAGAGGTGGAAATCATCTGAATATTGATCCCCGCATTTGCCAATGTGGTGAACATTTGCGCCGCAATACCGGGATGTCCAATCATCCCCGCCCCCGCGATCGCGATTTTGGCGATATTCGATTCCACTAAGACTTCCGCCTCATCATCACTGGGATTAGTCGGGCTACGAAACGCAGGTGCGATCGCTTCGGCGACGGCTTCAGCCCGTTTGAGAATACCCTTACTTACACTAAAGGCAATATCATTCGTATTCCCTTCATGAATCGACTGGATAATTAAATCCACATCCAAATCTTGACCCGCAATTTCGCCAAATAATTGGGCGGCGACACCCGGATGATCGGGAACCCGCAGCATTGCCACTTTTGCCTGATCGGTATCAAATTCTACCGCATCCACCGATCGAGCAATTTCTAAATCATCTAACGAACGGGGTTGTGGCGTAGGAGAAATCACCTTTGTCCCCGGATCATCCGTCCAACTGGATAATACAACCAAAGGCATCCCGTAATTTCGAGCAATTTCCACCGCACGCGGATGCAGTACCTTCGCCCCTAAGCTTGCTAATTCCAGCATTTCATCGCAGGTAATCTCGTCCATGAGTTGAGCATCGGAGACTAAGCGCGGATCGGCGGTTAAAATACCCGGGACATCCGTGTAAATCTCACACCGATCTGCCCCTAATGATGCTGCTAACGCCACGGCTGAGGTATCTGATCCGCCGCGTCCCAAAGTGGTAATCTCTAAGTCAGTCAGACTACTGATCCCTTGAAACCCCGCTACCACAGCCACTTTACCCTCGTTGATATGCCGAGAAATCCGTTCGGTGTGGATACTAAAAATTCGGGCGCGGCTATATTGGGCTTCCGTGACAATACCCACCTGTGCGCCAGTCAGGGAAATTGCGGGTTGTCCTAATTCCTGCAACGCCATTGCTAGCAGCGCGATGGAAACTTGTTCTCCAGTGGAGAGTAACATATCCATTTCCCGACGGCTGGGATTGGCGGAGATTTCGTGCGCCAGTTTGACCAACCCATCCGTCGTTTTACCCATGGCTGACACGACGACGACTAATGAGTTACCGGCTTGAACTGTTTTTAATAGGCGTTGGGCAACGGTTTGAATCCGCTCAACTGACCCCACCGAGGTTCCACCGTATTTTTGGACAACCAGCACCATAAATGTTACTCCTACACCTTGTCATTTGTCATTTGTCATTTGTCAAGAGTCAGGCAGCAATTAGCCTCCTACCTGATGCAGGTACTCTACTAACTCACAAAATCCCTCGCCTTCTGTAGCGACGGTTACATAAGCGGGTTTATAATCCAGCTCATCCGTATAATCCAGAACATTAGCAACGCCTACTGATAGGGGAAATAGCTGTGGGTTAAGTGACATCCTCCTACACCAAATCAAAGATTATGGTGTAGGCTTCCTCAAATCACTTTGAAGATTTCCTGGTTACTCCCTTTTGGGATTTCGCCACTTGCCTAGATTGAGTTGCCTCAACCCCCGGTAGATCGACTGCACAGGCAGTTTCCTTTCCCGCTAGCCCAGCGGTACTAATTTGCTCTATTCCTCGGTTTCTGATTACCTGACCACTGGCAACATCCCTATCGGTTTTGTAACCGCAGTGAGGGCAATCATGTACCCGAACACTCAGGTCTTTTTTGACTTCACCTTTACATTCAGGACACTCCTGAGAAGTGCCTCTGGCATCAACAACAGCAAAAAACTTTCCACGCTTCCAACACACATATTGGGTAATGGTACGGAATTGACCAAACCCCGCATCAAGCATCTGCTTACCTAACATCCCTTTGGCGCTAACTCTATAGTCTAAATCTTCCATGAAAACCATATCCCCAGCATCACAAAGGGCGTGAGCTTGTTTGAAATGAAAGTCTTTCCTGATGTTACCAATATAGTGGTGAAGTCGAGCAACCTTGAGCCGTTGTTTCTCGTAATTTTTAGACCGCTTTTGTTTCCTAGACAGTCTACGTTGCAGCAATCTAAGCTTGCTTTGTAGTGTCTTAAAAAACTTAGGTGGTTTGACAACAACGCCGTCGCTGGTTGCTAAAAACTTCTCTAACCCTACGTCTACCCCGATTGGGTGTCCGTGAGGATTAGGGTCAGGGACACTGACATTACATTGAATGTTGATTGACGCATACCATTTATCGGCTTTCCTTGTAATTCGCACCTGTTTTACTGTAAACCCAGATGGAATAGGGCGATGTAGGTTGATTGGGATTGTCCCTAGCTTTGGTAGTTTGATATGAAGGTTCGTTACTGGGTTTTCCTTAAATTGAGGAAACAGCAACGACTTAAACTGCCCAACCTTCTTAAACCTAGGAAAGCCAAACCCGCGAGATTTAAAGTAATCCCAAGCTTTATGCAGTTGCTTTATTGCCTGTTGGAGAACTTGAGAAGGAACATCCTTTAACTTAGGAAATTCCTTCTTAGCTTTAGGTAAATTATTAAGCTGCCGTAGTTCACCGGGAAATGGGGTATCTGCTGGGATGATATACTCATGCACCAGGGAACATCTATCAATCAAACATTTGCGACTATTGCACCAATCCTTTATTTCCCTCAATGCATAGTTATAGGCACTGCGGCAAGTTTCCATCCACTCAATCAACTGTTGTTCTTGAGAGGTATCTGGATAGATTCGGTAACAATAGTTAAATGTCAGCATACCTCTATTATATAACATTTATTAGTTAGTGGCGTACTATTAAATGTTAATTTTAGGGATATTGAATCCCTAAAATTCACTTGGGGAGTTGTGTATCCCAACGCTGAATTAAAATTACAGCGTGGGTCTTACAACTCCCCCAAACCCCCTGCTAAGATAAAAAAGAGTGTTGGTGTCAATCTATGATAACGTCAAACCAGTCCTTAATGTCTTCTCCAAAATAATCAGCAATCTTAAGATGCGTTTCAGTTATAGAAGGTTGAATTTCACGACAAGCTCGATTGATAACCATGACATCTGTATCTAATTTCCTTGCTAACTCTCTTTGAGACGTTTTAGTTTCTTTAAGCAATTCTTTTAGTTTAACTTTGTATCGTAGGTTAGTCATTGATTTAACGTTGATTTAACGTTGATAGGGTTGACAAAATGTAGTAGGGCGGCTAATAGGCTATCCGAATCTCAGCGTAGCCCACCCGCCGATGCCGGGATCAGTTCAATTTTTGGGTTTGACAGATAGAGAGGATTGTATAAACTAGCATCGTTAGGACTATCACCGACTGTCAGCACTTGTTCCGGTTGATACTGGGGAAAGTAGTCGTGTAACACTTGGATTAATCCAGTGGCTTTATCCTGAGATCTGGGTTTAATGTGACACTGTACCGAACTGTAGGTAAAACCCCAATCCATTGACGTACATAGGGCGTTAAGGCGTTCTAGCTGATGGATGGTGAGATCGCGATTATCAAACGTCCAATCGGTGAGACGAAAGCAATTGTCAGCCGATTCGTGAATCTGGGAAAATTCGGATTTGAGGCATTGATAGGTATCCGCTAATTGTTGGCGATGGGTGGTCATATCAGCAATTGTGGATAAAAAGACAGGTTGCTCTTTATCGGCTGGATAATATAATCCGCCATTTTCCGCGATCGCGCCCTGTACGGGTAAATAATTGACCAAACCACTGACCCAACCTGCGGAACGCCCTGTAACAATCAGTACCGGGATATTCGCTGCACTTAAATGTTCCAACGCTTGCAGCAAATCGGCACTAAATTTACCCTGTCGTGTTAGCGTACCATCCATATCCGTGGCAATCAGACGTAGCGTTTTCCAGCAATGGGCGGCTATTGCGGAGTTCATCGATGAAAAAGCCATAGATTATTGTGTAATGGGTGCTATATCTTGGATTATCAAAATTCGTCATGGCAATACTCTCACCAGACCAACGGAATTATTATTACCTTCTAGCCGCCGAACGAGCGGGAATTCACAAGCCAATTTTGGCGGCTCTTTATCAGGTTCATTCGTCTCCGACGTTTGCTGATGGAGAAACGGGATTAGGCATCTCGCCTGCCAATCGGGTATCACCCGATCAGGTGGATACATTCCCCGAACAAGTACAATATGCTGCTAATGCTATCCGATCGCTAACTGATAGTTTAATTGCTCAGAGACAACGGGGAAATGATTTATGGCTGTCCGAACAGGGACGCTATAGTGACAAGTTCCTGCAAAACGTGGCTAGAGGATATGTACCGCCAGCCAGTCAACCGTATATGGCACGTTTAGAACCGAGTAACTTTGAGTCCCTCAAACAAGCCTATCTAGCTGATTTAGCCGCCGACTTTAGCAGTGAAAACCTGCCCCAAAACCTTGCCTATCTGGATAAAGCCTTACTGACACTTGTGGATCGACTGCCAGAGTATTATAGGGGATTAGCTCATCAACGGGATGCGTTGGTCGAAGGGGTGCGAGTGTGGCGGGAACTGGATACACGGGATGCTGCTATTGTTTCGTTAGTGCCAACGGATCAGGTAGAATCAGCGCGTGAGGATGAATCCCTATTGGATATTCCCCTCAAGCAATTTATGGGACGGGTGTCTGCCAACTATAGCGGTTATCCCCATCAACGGGAGGCATTGCTGCGCCTAAGTCAACTATGGCGTCAACTGCGAACCCGAGAAGAAGCGATCGCGTCTTTGGAAAAAAGTGCCTCCCCCGAAGAAGATCTCGATATTATTGATCCGGCGCTAATTGCCTTTGTCGAGCGTATACCGAAGTTCTACCAGGGACAAGGTAGCCAACGCAATGCCCTCACCGAAGGTTTTCGACTCTGGAATCAATTCGACTCCCGCGCCACGGTATTAAGTCATCTGGGCATTAATCCAGACATCCTCCAAGCGAGTACCACTGATCCCACCGCGATGCAAAAACTGGCAGCAGAACTGGATCGAGAACTGATCAGCTTTGTCGGCAAGATACCCAAAGACTATAAAGAAGAGGACAACCAACGGGAAGCATTAATCCGTCTAGTACAACTTTGGCGAGATTTGCCCACCCGAAATCAGGCAGTGCAATCTCTCCTGGACGACCAAAAACGGATGAATGAAGCCCGCCGCCAAGCCCAAGAAGCACCGCCCAAGCCCACACCTGTAGTCATTCCCAAACGTCCTGAACGGTGGACACCCTACAATATTCAGCTATTAGCACCAATTATTCCCGATGGTAACTTTACCTGGGCAGAAGCCACCCATGGAGGTACACGTATGCCCCCGAACCAAGCTACAGTGGATGCTATGATTCGCATTGCGAAACTGGCACAACGGGCACGCGATCGCATTGGGCGACCTTTTATCGTCACCAGTTGGTATCGCCCCCCTCACATTAATCGAGCAGTTGGGGGTGCCAAGTATAGTCGGCATCTGGTGGGAGATGCCATGGATTTTGTGTGTGAAGGGTTAAGTGGTAATCAGATTTATTGGTCTCTGGAACCGTGGTGGCCCGGTGGTTTAGGTCGCTATATTCGATTTCCTAATTTGTGCCACATTGATGCTCGCAGCTACCGGGCACGCTGGCGCCACTAAGGGTAACATTCAGCACGAACACCTCTGTTTGCTGCTACCTTTTTCCAGGACTGTAATTCAAAATCTGCATGGGTGCATCTGTAATTGAAGCAACAAATCAATCAACCACACAAATCCAGAACAATCTAACATTCATGGCGGAGTCCTAGGGGACTTTCGCAAGAGTTTACGACTCGGTACAGTGTTTTCCCCACCGACAAAAAATGGCTGTCGGTATACCCCAGCAGATTTAGCAAGGGCGAGATTGCACCCGATGCACTCCCTGGAAGGCATTCTAGAAATAACTCTTACGTTTTCTCCAGCAGGCATTATGTCCAGTTCGATTATCCCTAGAGAATCTACATTAGCTCAAGTTTCTCAGCCGTCACCCACGGCTGTCTCTCCTTCACCCCCAAACAATCAGTCTTTCGGATCACCCTGGATGTTTGTCTCCATGGGACTGTTCTTACTCATGATCGGCTTACTGGTCTATGGCAAAATGCAATTGAATGCCGCGACGAAAAAGCTGAAATTTGAGCAGTTTAAAACCAAAGATCTCCAGAAAAAGTTAAAGTTGGCGCTCAACACGATCCGTAAAATGGAAACGAATCCGGATTTGGTTCACTCTCGCGAGTTCAATTTAGACTATCTGCGATTGCGGATGGAAGAAGAGGTGTTCCATTTTGCCATTGTGAATCAAATCAAAATCAAGGTTAAACAAATCATCAGTGTGGCGCTACGACCGAATCAGGCGACTCAAGGCGCGGTCGGGATTGCTAGTACCACGGGGAGGCAAGTTGATGAACTGTTTGATGTCAAGTACGAGACGGAAAGCAGCGGTAAACGTACCATGCGAGTGCTGTTCCGGATTCAAATCAAGTTGACTAAATTACCCACTCAAGCCACCTCAGCCACGATTAGCCAGATTATTGATTGTATCGAAACTTTTCTCAGTCCAGAGGATGAAAGCTGGCAACCCACGATTCAAGGACGAATTGTTTCAATTCACTGGGATCAAAAAGCTAAACCGACTCCTTTACTGGTGCTTCAGCAATCCAGTGAGGGGGTTAATGTGACCTTAAGAACAAATCGGGCGCGGATGCACTGAACTCATTTCCTGGCTCTCAATCATGAGATAAACTTGCTCAAACTTCAACGTTGTTCTTAACTCAAATAACTGATGCCACATTTTTTTCAATTTTATATGTATTATTTATGACCCTTCGCTTCGCTCAAGAACATGCTGATTACTTCGGTGAATATGTCCATCTTCGATATGAATAATCCGATCCGCAATATCTAAAATCCGATTATCGTGGGTGACAAGTAGAATGGTGCATCCTTGTTCTTTGGCTAACTGTTGCATTAATTCCACTACATTCCGTCCAGATTGACTATCCAAAGCTGCTGTGGGTTCGTCGGCTAGAACTAACTGAGGACGACTCACTAACGCCCGCGCGATCGCAACTCGCTGTTTTTGTCCGCCAGAAAGGTTATCGGGGTAGTGATTAAGATGATTGGCTAAACCGACTGTGGTTAATAGTGCTGTTGATTTCGCTACCGCCTCGACGGGAGAAATATCCGGGTGAAGTTCCACTGACATTTGCACGTTTTGGCACGCCGTAAGACTCTTGAGCAAGTTATGAGATTGAAAGATATAACCAATATGACGGCGCACTTGTACCAGTTTTGCTTCTGTCGCACCGACAAGTTCCTGTCCTAAAACCTGAACTTGACCCGATTGGGGTGAACGTAAGCCGCCAATTAGGGTTAATAAGGTTGTCTTCCCTGAACCCGAAGGACCCGTAACTAAGACAATTTCTCCAGATAATAGTTCTAGGTTAATATCAAAGAGAATTTGTTTACGTAGAGAACCTTTACCAAAGTAATGGTTGAGATTTTTAATCGAGACAACAGGAGATTTACGTAATACGTGATAAGTCATAAATGGTGGACATAATTAAAGTTAACGGTTGAGATTAGGGAACACCTCGGACTTCGGCGTGAGCGCTCAGTCGAACGCTTCGCTCGGTGTGTCACAGGGAACAGGGAACAGCAAGGGTTTAAAGGCGGGTTCAGGGACAATTGTAGGGGTGGGTTTAGGGACAATTGTAGGGGCGGGTTTAGGGACAATTATAGGGGCGGGTTTAGGGACAATTGTAGGGGCGGGTTTAGGGACAATTGTAGGGGCGGGTTTAGGGACAATTGTAGGGGCGGGTTTAGGGACTAAATTTAGCTATCCACCAATAACGGAAAAACAAAACCCGCCCTTCTCCACCAATAACTGACCAACTTTTCCCTTATTCACCCTCTAAAAAATATCAGCCGGATCAGCTGCTTTCAGTTTTCGCACAGCAATCGCCCCCGATACACAACACATAATAATTGTCAAAATTAGAATCGTTATCGTTTTAGTCAAGGTGATTGTCATTGGTAAACGAGTTGCGGCTTTTGTTAAACCATACAATCCAGACGCAATCACCATTCCCGGAATATATCCTAAAATTGCCAGAATAAGCGCTTCTTGAAAAACCACCATCAATAAATAACGATGGGTATAGCCCATCGCTTTGAGTGTGGCATATTCGGGTAAATGATCGGAAACATCGGTATAAAGAATTTGATAAACAATCACCGTACCAACAACAAACCCCATTACTGTCCCCAAAGTGAAGACAAAACCGATCGCGGTACTGGTTTGCCAGTAATTTTTTTCAAAATCGATAAATTCTTGCTTGGACAAAATTGTGACATCATCAGGAAATTCCTGTCTCATGTCAGTTAAAACATTTTTGAGATTTGCTCCAGGTTGTAATTGAACTATACCAATATCAATCAGTCCCTTATCTCGTCGTGGAAAAATCCGCAAAAAATTAAGATCACTGGTGACAATATTCCCGTCAGCCGCAAATGAAGCCCCTAGACTAAATAATCCTACCACCCGGATACGACGTTCTTCTACTTCTGTCGTTACCTCTTCGTTTTGACGAAATAGTTGAGCAATTGAACCATATTCGGGTCGAGAAGTATCATCGAATAAAACCCCATTTTCTATTTTTATCTTATTCAAATTTTGGTTAACATCAGGTAGTTCTAAGACTGGATTAGCTGGATTAAATCCCAAAACCATAATGGCGCGAGTTGCTCGAGTTTGCGGATTTTTCCATAAGCCAAAATCCATATAGAGTGGACTAATAGACTGAACGCCCTCAAAACCCAAAGCTTGATATAATCGCCGCTGGGGAAAACTTTTCATGGCGATAGTTGCAGTGGATTGAGGGCTAATCAAAAAAATGTCACCTTTCAACTTGTTATGTAGGGTTACATTACTTTCAAACAAGGCATCGCGGAAACCAAGCTGCATAAACATTAAAATATCAGCAAAGCCAATTCCCGCGATCGCGACCAATAATCTGATTTTTTCGCGGCTTAGTTGTAACCAAGCAAGAGGAATTTTCATTTAAGCTTTAAGTTTTCAATTTTGTGTAGGGGCAGGTTTTACTACTATCTTTTCTGACATAACCCAAATGCAAATAAACCCACCCTGACTAAGTTGTAAACTAATTCGACTCTGATTCAAGGAATATTTCTACGATAACTTTTGAATTAGTTAAGCCAGCAACTTTTTGGTTATCTTCTGGACGGAGACGAATATTCACTTCCACGACTCTGGCATCAACATCAGCAGCCGGATCGGTATCCAGAATATCTTTTTTGCCAATTTGTAGTCCAATTTGGCTGACATTCCCTTGCAGTTTTTCCTCAAATGCTTTGCCTTCACTACGAATGGCAACACGTTGTCCGAGACGGACTTGGCTAATATCGCTTTCGTAGACTTCGGCAACCACTACCATCTCGTCTGTTTTTCCCAGTTCGACAATTCCTTCCCCTTCTTTAATGGTTTCCCCAGCCCAAGTATTAATATCTAAAATTCGACCATCTTCTGAAGCCCGCACGTAAGCTAATGAGTCTAAATCAGCTTGGGCTTGTTCAACGGCAGCTAATGTACTTTCCACTTCAGCTTCGGCTTGTTTAATATCAACCGGACGAATTTCTTTAATCTCTTCTAGGCGGGCTTCTTCTTCTTTAATCCGAGCTTCTAGAATGGCGATTGTTTTATTGCGGTTGACTCGGGCTTCTTCAAGCTGTTCGTTAAGATTAGCGATGGTTTGAGCTTTGTTTGCTTCGGCTTGAATTAGATTCGCCTGCTGTTGACTGAGGTTTTCTTGTGCCTCACTCAGGCGTTCTAGGGCTGTTTCCACCCTCAAACGGCGGCTTTCTAATTCTGAGGTAGAAATGGCTCCATCTTCGGCTAACTGCTGATAGCGAGCAAAGTCGTTATCAGCGTTACGTTTTTCTGCCTCGAGTCGTCTAATCGTAGCTTCTTGACCTTTAACGGTGGCTTGTTGGGCTTGAATCGTGGCTTCTTGAGCTTTGGTGGTTTCTCTCAGTTCAGTTTCTAAGCGATTAATTTTGCTCTGTTGGGCTTTTGTTTCTCCCTCTAATTCTTTATCCAGGCGATTAATGGTTTCCTGTTGGGCTTGAATTGCACCCGCTTTAGCACCTGCTTTCACTCGTTCTAGATTCGCTTGAGCAATTTCAACTTGTTTTTTAGCCAGATCGACAGCCGCTTGCAAGCGATCGCGGTTATCCATAATCGCAATCACTTGATTTTCCCGCACGCGATCGCCTTCCGAAACCAGTAATGATTTCACTACACTAGCGCCCTCCAGTGATGTGGGAGCGGATATTGTGATCACTTCGCCAACGGGTTCCAAGCGTCCTAAGGCAGTTACAGCTTCGATTGCAGGTGTCGCCGTCGGCTGTGAATGTGATTGAGTTGGACGCAGTTGAGTCCGATTTAGGCTGTAAACGGCAGCAATTCCAGTCGCCAGAGTTCCACCCACAGCCAGCGCGATCGCCCAACGAGTTATTGGTTTTGAAAGTAGTCCTTCGTCCATCCCTGGTTTATACCCCATATCGTCCTAAGATAAATAGGATTAATCTCTAGAATTCGCGCCCCTCCTTCAGTTATAGACGCTAGGAGTAAGACACGTCTAATAGGATGGGGGAGCAGAGGGAGCAGAGGGAGCTGGGGGAGCAGGGGAAGCAGGGGGAGCAGGGGGAGAATAGGCGTTCCGATGAAACATCTTTTGTAGGGGCGGGTTTTACTACTAACATTTCGTTTTCACCCTGATGTAACAAAACCCGCCCCAACCTAACCGTTCAATTATCGCAAATGACAAATGACGAATGACAAATGACGAATGACAAATGACGAATGACGAATGACAAATGACAAATGACAAATGACGAATTACACCGATGGCAAGTCAAACAATACCGTTGTCATATAATACTCTGCCCAATCCGTACCAAAGGCTTTTTCTAACACACGACGGGTTTTATCATTTTTCTGCTGTTTGGTGCAATAATAATGCTGACCCGCTAAAACTTCTGCTTGGTCTTCAGCCGAAACAGGTGTCGCATTAACCGCCTGAGTACAATGAATTTGGAGAAAATTCTCTACTCGCGATAAAAATTGGTGTTCCTCTTCCGGGGTGTTGGGTCGAATAAAAATGCAAAATTCAGAGAAAATATCGCCCCACTCTGGTAACTCCCGGACGTCTTGGAAATGAGGAGTTGGTAAGGCTTGTAATGGTTGGCGGTAAATGTCAGGTAAGATACGCTGAGCATTCACTGGAGAAAGGTCTGCGATCGCGGCACTGATTTTCCCGCGTCCGCCGACTAAATCACAGCCAAACATGGGTAGATTATACTCTGGACGGGGAAACATGACACAGTGGAGGATATCGAGCATTGTTCCCACTTTTGCCAGTTCCAAGTGCAGTTTGCGAAACTGTGGCGTCTGATAACAACGGTTTTCAATCGTGAGTTTCTCACCCTCTAGACGCCCCTCTACATAACCCAACTCAGCGGGTAGCTGATAGGGCGACAAATCCAGGTAACGCCGCCAGTTAGCTTCAATACAGTCGGCTAATTGGTGGATGAGGGGGTGTTGTTGCTCTCGCAGGGAAGGCTTGGTGGTTACTGACATTCCTTGAACCTAAACAATTAACGCTAAACCAGGCAGGATCGGGTGGTAGATATAGGATATCAGCTTCTGATTCCGTTGAGATCGTCACAATCTTAATCTGTCTGCTTTTTATCGTTACCGAACATGGCGCGTCTTAGCTTAATCCCTGTCTCTGTATACTCATAGGTTGTAGCATTTGTCAACCGCGATCGCACAGCGTAGATATCGTAAGGGTAGGGCTTTGATACAATGAAGTGGTCAGCTACTTGCTAGATGTGGTTATGCCAGAAGTTGCACGGTTCTACGGAATTGTTATCAAGGTGTTCTTTGGTGATCACCCTCCACCCCATTTTCATGCAATTTATGGCGAATATAACGCTTTAGTCGGTATTGAGTCGCTTGAGATCATTGAAGGAGATCTACCCAATCGGGCGCAAAAGCTAGTGTTAGAGTGGGCAAATTTGTATCAGCAAGATTTGTTACAAATGTGGAACACCCAGGAATTCCGTAAGCTACCTCCTTTGAAGTGAAGTAATGAAGTAAGTTTAGGGTTTGTAATACTATGAAATATCCCCGAATTCACAAAGCTAAAGCCGCTAATGATACTACTTTAATTGTTGAATTTACCAATCAAGAGATTAAAAAATACGATATTCGTCATCTTTTAGATATCCCCATGTTTTCTCCACTCCGGCAACCCGCTTTGTTTAAGAATTTTAAGGTTGAGCGAGAGGGATATGGAATTGTCTGGAATGAGGAGATTGATATTAGCGAGTATGAACTCTGGAAGAATGGTGTGATGGTGGAGAGCGAAGACTTAGCTGGTGTAAGGTGGCTCGAAGAACCCGGAAATCCCGTTAGCGATTATGGATATCCCCGACTTGCTACAGATCCTTTGCTAGATCAGGAAGTCAGAAAGAATGTCAATATAAGTAAGCAGAGTTGATCGGAGTAGACGAGTATGTTTGGCTTAGGATGGCCCGAAGTAGCGATTATCGGAATTGTCGCTCTAGTAATTTTCGGTCCCAAGAAGATCCCTGATATGGGTCGCGCATTAGGAAAAACGCTTAAAGGTTTTAAAGAAGAGATGAATACTCCAACATCTGAAGAGGATGACGCTGACTAGAGTTTAGCTGTCCATCCTCCATTTTATGACGTATGAATAAGGGCGGGTTTTGTGCTTCATTTATGGGTGAGCTAGGGCGGGTTTTGTTGTTCAGTTATTTCTGGATAGCTGATTGTAGTTCCTAAACCCGCCCCTACAATTGGGGTTCGCACCCGCCGCCATTGGTGCCAACTTAAGGTGAAAAGTAGGAGGTGTAGGGGCGGGTTTGACGGATAACTTATGGCAACAAACCGATAACTTAACTAAACCCGCCCTTCTGGGGAAAGCAGGGGAAGTAAAGATACTTTCGTTACCAAGTTCGATAACGAAATGCCTCGGTTGAATTATTGAGCCGAAGACTTAATTCGAGCCATTTCCGCCATCTCTCTTGATCGGTAATTCTGGAGTCTCCATTAAATCAGTCATCGCTTCAGTCAAGGCTTTGGGGTCCATGAATACGATTTTGGAGTTGCTACTTTCTCCCAATTTCTCGTTTGCTTCTACATAACGAGTGGCAATCAAATACTTGAGTACATCTTGACTGTTCGGCTTTTCGAGCAGCGCTTTTGAGATCATCTCTAGGGATTTTACTGTCCCCTCCGCCTGAGCGATCGCGGATTCTCTTTCCCCCTCTGCCTCATAAATCGCCGCTTTTTTCTTACTTTCTGCGGCTCGCTCCTGTTCCAAGGACTCTAACACAGTCCGAGGGGGTTTAATTCCTTGGACTTCCACACGGATAACCTCTACCCCCCAGCTATCGGCAGCTTCCTTGATGTAAACAGACAAATTCTCATTGATCTCAGAACGGGATGAATAGGTTTCATCTAAATCCATTCTGCCAATCTCCGACCGTAACGTCGTGAGCACTAAATTTGTAATTGCCTCTTTGACATCTTCAACATCGTAGTAGGCTTTATAGAGGTTGTTGATTCTCCAGAACACCACCGCATCGACTTCCACAGAAATATTGTCTTTCGTGATTGCCTGTTTAGGTTCAGTATCTAAGACTTGTTCACGGGTCGTTTCCTCTACAGCAATGCGCTCAGTCACCAGCCAAACCTGCCGGAGACCGGGTTGTAGGGTTTTCTTATATTTCCCGAATCGTTCAACGATCGCCTGATTGCCCTGATTGATGACTTTGATTGAACCGAGATAGTAGCCGCCGCCGATTAAAAACAGTGCGAAAAAATATGAAAGAAGAGATCCCATGTTTTTAGACTCTCATTAATTAATAAGGATAAGGCGCGGATTAGGAATGCCTAGTCTTGACCAACCCAGGTTTTCCTCCAGCCGCTTTGTCTGGCAGCAAGTGTTACCTACTATTTACTCTCAGGCAAGACACCAGATAAAGAGAGACAATACCCACTACCAGTGAAACCTCCTTGGCTCATGCCAGAATGAGACGCTAGATTTAACCTGATTATCTCAGCATTTTAGCGGAATTTTAGCAAAATTTTGCCATTGGCATAAACCCGATGCCCTATAGCTGCTAGGTTAACAAGAGAAATATGTCTATGATCGACCTGTGAACCGTCTTATTCAACAAATCCAATCCAGCTTGCTCAATCTCCTTGGCTCTACTATTGAGGTTTTGCCCGGGCTTATCGGCGGAGTGATCATTCTCCTGTTGACTCGCTACGCCGCCGAAGGTGCCCAGCAAGTCACCGCTAAAATAGGAGAGCGTACAATCCGCAACTCATCGCTGCAACTGCTGCTGGCGAAAGTAAGTTATGTGACAACGTGGGTTCTTGGCATTTTAGCCGCTAGTGTTATTGCCTTCCCTGGCTTACGGCTAGGTGACATTATCGCAGCGCTGGGGTTGGGTTCAGTCGCTGTTGGTTTTGCCTTTCAAGATATCTTCAAAAACTTCTTAGCTGGAGTGCTATTACTGGTACAAGAACCGTTTCGTCTCAATGATCAGGTGATTATTGGCGACTATGAAGGAACGGTGGAGAAAATTGACATCCGTACCACCCAAATTCGTACCTATCAAGGCGAACGCATTCTCATGCCGAATGCAACGGTATTTACCAGTGCGGTGCAAGTCAGAACCGCCTACGGACGACGGCGAACGGATTTAGGTGTTGGAGTTGACTATAATACCCCCTTGTCTGAAGCGGCTGAACTGCTCGAGCAAACCATTACTCAGGTGGAAGGTGTCTTGTCCCAGCCCTCACCAGAAATCGATTTAGTCAGCTTTGGCGACAGTTCCATTGATTTCGTTGTCCGCTATTGGACTTTACCCCAGCAGCAACGAGTCCGTCAGGTGCAAACTCGATCAATTATGGCGATTAAAAAAGCCTTTGATCACGCCGACATTAATATTCCCTATCCTATTCGCACGCTTTACTTCTATGACCAACAACGGTTCAATGATTATTTACCCCCGTCCCCAGATGAAGGTTCTAACTGACAACGGTTAAGATTGAAAATGTGTATCGATACCTTTTGTTCTACAAACCCTACGATGTCTTAAGTCAGTTTACGGATAGGGAGGACAGTCCCCGTCGAACGCTCAAAGACTATATTCCGGTGTCGGAGGTTTACCCCGTCGGACGCCTTGACCGAGACAGCGAGGGATTGCTCTTGTTGACCAATCATGGACGCTTGCAGCACCGTCTCTCTAATCCGCGCTTTAGACATCCCCGTACCTATTGGGTGCAAGTGGAACGTATCCCCGATGAAGCTGCCTTGAATCAATTGCGCCAGGGTGTAGTGATTAAAGATTATCAGACCAGAAAAGCTCAAGTGCAGCGATTACCCCAAGAACCCGATCTACCCCCCCGCGATCCCCCAATTCGCTTTCGCAAGAGTGTACCGACTTGCTGGTTAGAAATCACCTTGACCGAAGGGCGTAACCGTCAAGTACGGCGCATGACAGCAGCCGTGGGATTTCCCACCTTACGATTAATCCGGGTCGCGATCGCTCATCTGCGTCTGGATGGCTTACAACCGGGTCAGTGGCGTGATCTAACGCCCCCGGAACTTGTCTGTCTCCAGAAACTGGTGAAGTTTTGAGTGTTCCAGACATGATGCCAGAAGGAGGAGCGGGTTTTACCGATAACGTTTGGGAGACATCCCTTATACAGACGCGCCATGGCGCGTCTCTACACTAAACCCACTTTAAGGTAACTCCCTTGCCAATACGGCTCTCCTGCGCCTTTGCACTCGATCACAACTCCCTTAAAAGCTGCAACCTTTGATTCTGGCGTGGCAAACTAGATGGCAGCTAGCTTATAATCCCAGCCTTAGAAACCCGATAGGAATTGAGGAAGTTCCGTTATGTTAATTTGTCCCCAGTGTCATTTTGAAAACCCGAATACTCACAAATTTTGTCAGCGATGTGGAACTTCCTTGATCCATAAGGTGTGTCCTGAATGCGATACCCAAGTTCCCGTTAATGCTGAAACCTGTCATAATTGCGGTGCGTTTACGGGAACAGTTTGGTGGGCAATGATTGCCAAAGAGCCAGAGTATGGCGTAACCTCAACCCCTGATCCAGAAGGTTCCTCAACTAATTCTGAGTCAATCGCTAGCCCAGCGGATCTAGAGTCATCAGCCCAGGGGACACAAACGAAGGAAAGTGAAGTAACCTCTGCCGAAATTCCCGATGATGCCAAAACCGATTCTGAGGCTTTTTCTCAGGAAACGGATCAACCCGAAACGCCAAAGAGTCAGACATTGATGGCACAATCAACGGTTGAACCCGATCCAGAGACTCAAGCCTCATCGACAGCGACGTCTGAGGCAAGTTCTGCTTACAATGTTCACTCGATCGCCTATCTGGATGCTCAACAACGTTACCGACTCATCGAACCCCTAAATCCCGACACCTTAGCGGATGCCCCCGCCGGATCGGAAACGTTTGTCAAAGTGTTGGACTGCCAGCCCTTTCAGAAATCCCTTCTGGAAGCCCTACTGGAACAACAATCAGAGCAATCCCCGTCCCAATCTTCACCAATCCTGGGAATTCCCGCGATCGCACAACCCTATTTAGCGTTGAAACAAAACCATTATCCGACTGTGCCAGAGGTTCATGATGCATGGCAGCAGGATAATCAATCAGTGATGTTGCTCGAAGATCGCTCAAGCTGGCAGCTTCTCAGTGACTTGTGGGGAAGTGAAGCGTTATCGACCTTAGAGCTATTGTATTGGCTCGATGAAATGGCAAGACTTTGGCAGGCACTTGAACCTTGGAATTGTTGCCAAAGTCTATTAGAAATTACCAATTTACGAGTCGATGAAGACCAGGTGTTGGGGCTAGAGCGCCTCTATCCTGATCCTGAAGATGAACCACCTCTGTTAGAGGATTTAGGGCAAATGTGGCGGCTGTTATTTAACCAGTCACAACGGACTCAACTGACCTCATTGGGGACAGTATTTCGGCAGATGTGTACCCAGGAAATTACCACGATTGACCAATTGCGATCCGAATTAGAAGCGATCGCTCACGCGGAAGAAGAAGCACAAGAAGAACAGGCAACGGCAGTTACCTTAGATATGGCTGAACCCTTGTCTGAAGAAGCGATGAGTTTTCTGGAAATGCCCACAGCAGACGTGGGTAGCTACGACGATGGTGGTCCTACGGTTGTTCTACCCATGCAATTACTCAGCCTTGACGATGTTGGCTGCACAGATATTGGTCGTCAACGGGATCACAATGAAGACTGCTTTGGTATTCAGGCGCAGGTGAAAAAGCACGAAACCCCCATAGGTCGAACCTTAGACGCTCGCGGTCTTTATATTCTCTGTGATGGAATGGGTGGACATGCTGCCGGAGAAGTGGCGAGTTCTATGGCGGTGGAGAAGCTGGAGGCGTATTTTCAAGACCATTGGCAGGATGAGTTACCGACCGAAGAGACAATTCGCGAAGCGGTGCGCCTAACTAACCAGGACATTTATGATGTCAACCAACAAAATGCCCGATCAGGCAGTGGTCGCATGGGGACAACCTTGGCAATGATGTTGATTCAGAATACCAACGTCGCGATCGCCCATGTTGGCGATAGCCGTCTCTATCGGTTAACCCGCAAAGGTGGTTTAGAGCAACTCACCGTAGACCATGAAGTCGGTCAACGGGAAATGAAACGCGGCGTAGAAGAAGCGATCGCCTATTCTCGCCCGGATGCTTATCAACTTACTCAAGCTTTAGGACCACGCAGCGACCAGTTTGTTACTCCTGACATCAATTTTTTGGAACTGAATGAGGATACCTTATTCGTTCTGTGTTCCGATGGGTTGTCCGATAATGAACTTATCGAGAATAACTGGCAGACCCACCTGGCTCCTTTGCTCAGTTCTCGCGCTAACCTTGAGCAGGGTATCCTACAGTTAGTTGACCTAGCCAATGAGCAGAATGGTCACGACAACATCACAGCGATACTCATCCGAGTAAAAGTGCGACCTAATTTTCAGCAACGGAGTTGGTCATGAACCCCACGCATAAATGCGGGGGCTTGTAAGACTTTATTCTTGCCACGCTCGAATATTCTTTGCAAGCCTACATGACCAGCCTAAGACTCATGAGGTCTACGTTTAGAGCAAGTGTTAAAGTTCCTACCTACGAATGCATGAACCAACAAGGAATTGAGACAATACTGCAAGGGATAGGGGAGCAGGGGTGCATGTAGAGGCGTTCCGGTGGAACGTCTGGCAGAAAAAATTAAATTAGAGCTTATGCGAGCAGTATTGGGAGGCTACCAACAGCCCTAGTCGAAGCTGTAAGTAAACTTCAATGTCCGGCTATGGGGGAATTGTATTAGTTTTATATATAGCTGTCGCCATAAAGGTTAGGACAGATTAAATGGCTGAAACGATTACGTACCAGTAAGAAACCTTTTGGCTTCTGCCCTGGAACCTTCTATCTTCTGCTATGGCAGGTGCATCGGTAGGTTCATCAAGGACTTAGAGGAATTCCTATCCTAAAAAAGGACGGGAGCGACTACCTTTAAAAAGGACTAGATTATTTTCTATGCAACGATTATCAGTAATCCGTCTAGATAGCCAACTACGGATACTAAACCGGACTTCAAGAGCCAGAGGTTGGCTCAAAGAACTCCCGCGAATACATTGAAGCAAGCCCTGTGAGTTAAGGACAAAAAACTGAGGACTATGGTCACGCTGACCCTTCTACATCCGCAGGCATCCACTCCATTACAACAGTGGAAATTCCACAACCAGTCTACAATTCGTATTGGTCGATCGCCCGATAATGACGTGATTCTAAACAATCCGTTAGTATCTCGGCATCACCTCGAATTGAGAGTCACCGTCGTCCAATCTGGACATAAGTGGCAGTTGGTTAATCAGGGCACCAACGGCACGTTTCTGAATGGAGTGCTGGTATCACGAGAGATACTCCCGCATCAGGGCTTGATTCGGCTGGCTCGAGAAGGACCGATGCTCAAATTTGAACTGAACCCGGTTTCTGTGCCAAATTCTGGCTTAGTCTCGCCAACGCCTAAATCTAAACCGTCTTGCACTCACCTGGGCAATCCTCCCGGTAATTTATTTTGTATTCACTGTGGTCAACCTTTAGTCCCTGTACAACGAGTTATCCGCCACTATCAAGTGTTACGAACTCTGGGACAGGGAGGAATGGGGACAACCTATCTCGCCTGGGATAGTACAGGCAAAATCGAGGGACGCCCCACGTTACTCGTCCTCAAAGAAATGAATGCGGATGTGGCACAAATTGCTAAAGCCCAAGAACTGTTTGAGCGAGAGGCGCGTGCCTTACAAGCCCTGCATCATCCCGGAATTCCTCAGTATTATGACTTTTTTGTCGAAGGGGGTAAAAAATATTTGGCAATGGCGCTCATCCACGGACAAGATTTGGAGCAACGGATTTTGATGGCTGGACCCGTTACCCCAAATCAAGCCATTGAGTGGATGATTCAAACCTGTGATGTTCTTGATTACATCCATTCCAGCGATCCGCCCTTAATTCACCGGGATATTAAACCCGCGAATCTGATAGTACGTCATCGAGACAATAGCATTGTTGTCCTTGACTTTGGCGCCGTGAAGGAGATCGGGACAATGCCAGGAACTCGAATTGGTGCTGAAGGATATAGCTCCCCCGAACAAGACCGAGGGACTCCAGTCACTCAATCCGATCTCTATGCCATTGGTCCGACCCTGATTTTTCTGTTAACTGGGATGACTCCCCTGAAATTTTATCGCCGCCGTAGTTTAGGCTATGGATTTGACTTGTCCAAAGCCCCCACGATTACTCCCGCGTTACGGGAAGTAATCGACCGGGTATGCCAACTCAAAGTGTGCGATCGCTACCAAACGGCGAAGGAGCTTGCAAACGCCTTAGACGCTTGTCGCTAGAGCTTCTGCTGGCGCGATCGCTTCGCGATTAACGGTTCAAAAACGTCAGGACATCTATTCTTCATCCCATGCTTCCACGGCGAGTAAGTCACCAATTGGATCTTGCATGGTGAAGCCAAATTCAATGAGTTCCTTTTTCCAGAACGACCAGTCGTCGCCATAAAGCAGGGCGATTTTCCATATACTGTCGCTGGGTTTGATTATCTTGGATTCCACGAGTGAACGCACCTGACGCTGCATCTTCACCATGGGGTGAGTAACTTGCTGAGTCATACTCTCAATTTTCTCGAAATAACTTTTGCAAATGCTTGGATCAAAAAAACGCTTCCTGTTATTTATTTTTGCCGGTTCGTAGAGTTGGCTCTCGGCAAGGAAGCATTACCCTACCCTTATAACCCATCCGAGGAGATTTACGCAACCCCTTTTTGGAAAAATGTACGGAAATCACTACCATTGCCCCTAGAATGGCTGCCGTTAAGGGAAGCAGTGTAGAGACGTGCCATGGCACGTCTGGGAGCTGGGGGAGAAAAAATTATAGCTGTCGCTATAAAGGTTAGGATTTCTTTATGGGTTAAGAGAATCTAAGTCAGTTGGCTTAGATTCTCCTATAGTTCACACCTTCTGTTCAACCGCTGTCTTCACGGCAGACTGTAACAACAGACCATATTCAATTCCCTCAACCACCGCCTGATAAGACGCTTCTAGGATATTGGCGGAAACACCCACTGTCGTCCAGCGCTGCTTGCCATTACTCGATTCCACCAGCACACGAGTTTTTGCTGATGTGCCAGCCGCACCATCCAGAATCCGCACTTTGTAGTCAGTCAGGTAAAAGGTTCCTATCTCTGGATAGAATCGCACCAGCGCTTTCCGTAACGCGGCATCCAGCGCTGACACGGGTCCATTACCTTCAGCCACTTCTAAAATATCCTCACCATTAACCGTAACCTTAATTGTCGCCATCGCATTACTGTAAGGCGTATCGATACCTTGAAGCATGTCACTGTGAACCTGAAACCCTTTCAGTTCAAAGTGCTGCTGCTTCTGCCCCAGGGCGTCTCGCATCAGTAAGTCAAAACTGGCTTCGGCGGCTTCAAATTGATAGCCCTCATTTTCCAACTCTTTCAGGCGTCCCAAGATTTGGCGACAGGCAGCGTCTTGTTTATGGAGTTCATGTCCAAAACTCTTGGCTTTTGCCAGAACGTTACTGAGTCCGGATTGGTCAGAAATCACAATCCTTCGCTGATTCCCCACCTGTTGGGGCGGAATATGTTCGTAGGTGAGTGGATTTCGTTCAACAGCAGAAACGTGAATCCCGCCTTTATGGGCAAATGCCGACCGACCTACAAATGCTGCATGGTCATCGGGGGCAAGATTGACGACTTCACTAATGGAACGACTGACTTGAGTCAGTGTGGCTAATTGTTCCTCTTGCATACAGTGATACCCTAGCTTGAGCTGTAAGTTAGGAATCAAAGAACACAGATTCGCATTACCACAGCGTTCACCATAGCCGTTCATCGTTCCCTGAACCATACAGACGCCTTCCACCACACTCATCAACGCATTCGCCACAGCGGTATCGGAGTCGTTGTGGGTATGAATACCCAATCGAGGTGAATGTAGAGACGCGCCATGGCGCGTCTCATCTGGTTCTGTTGTTGGTGATAACGTTGGTTCAAAACCCCCCCTTCCTTGGTTTTCAGGGTTGAGTTCTAAACTTTCGATGACATCTCGGACAATTTGACCAATTTCATGGGGTAGAGTTCCACCATTGGTATCGCAAAAGACTAACCATTCAGCCCCCGCATCCATAGCAGTTTTTAGGGTTTTCAGGGCGTAATCTGGGTTATTTTTGTACCCATCAAACCAATGTTCGGCATCATAAATCACTCGCCGCCCTTGACTGCGGAGGTATTCTATGGTGTCACGGATCATTGCCAGGTTTTCATCCAGGGTAGTCCCTAACCCTTCAGTGACATGGAGATCCCAAGACTTACCAAAGATAGTCACCCAATGTGTCCCTGCTGCCAAAATAGCTTGTAGCATCGGATCATCAGCCGCCGTTTTATGAGGGCGTCGCGTTGAGCAAAAGGCGACAATTTCTGCTTGGGTTAAGGGTTCTTCTTTGAGTCGCCAGAAAAATTGCACGTCTTTGGGATTCGCACCGGGCCAACCGCCTTCGATGAAGGGAATCCCTAATTGGTCGAGTTGTCGGGCGATGCGGAGTTTGTCTTCGATGGATAAGGAGAGTCCTTCACGCTGGGAACCATCGCGCAGCGTTGTGTCATAAATCCAGATGGGGGTGGGGGTTTGGGAAGTCATAAGTAAAGATAGTTGTGTAAATTGTCAAGAAATGTAAACTAGAAAAAGTAAGGGTGTAGTCTACTACGATAGATAAATCATCAATGCCTAACGTAACAGCTCAAGGAAAAACGTTTTCATGTGACCCAGGCAGTAATTTACGCAAAGTTTTACTGGAGCATGGTGTAGCGCTTTACAACGGCAATGCCAAAATTATCAACTGTATGGGAATTGGTAGTTGTGGCACTTGTGCCGTT
Source organism: Coleofasciculus sp. E2-BRE-01 (assembly GCF_040221695.1). Classification (NCBI taxonomy): domain Bacteria; kingdom Bacillati; phylum Cyanobacteriota; class Cyanophyceae; order Coleofasciculales; family Coleofasciculaceae; genus Coleofasciculus; species Coleofasciculus sp. E2-BRE-01. Next base: position 46,499 of record NZ_JAVKEA010000005.1, read on the forward strand.
GAGGTAGAAGGGGAGGTTTCAGAAGCGAACTGGAAGGATAAGGCAAGACGTTCTCTGCCGCCCCATTCTCCCACGGCTAATCGTCGTTTAGCCTGTCAGACTAAGGTTTTAGGGGATGTGCGAGTGACAAAGTATGACGGCTTTTGGGGACAAGGGGAGGATGTTGTTTGGACATCGGAAGGAAGATGAGGGAGATGAGGAAGCTGGGGAAGAAAAAATTAACTTAGAACTTATCCGAGCCGTATTGAGAGAAATTGGATGTACTACATGGAGTTAAAAAACGCTGTAGGGGCGCAAGGCTTGCGCCCTCACCTCTTTACTTGTGAATTTTGGAAAGAAAGACAAATTTAAACTGATGTCCTCAAATATGTAAACCTTATCAAAATCAGAACAATAAGTTTAGCCTAGCCCTTCTACGTTTTGCCTCTTGCCCTTAATTCAGATCATTTTTTTAAGTCTATATCGTTAAATGTAAAGAATTTGGTTTTCCATTTCATCTGCTGTGGTGGAATCCAGGATTATGAGCAACCTCTGTTGCACCGAGTTGTCCTGCTTGTTGCGCTGTTGTTGCCTGGAAACCACGAGATTGCAAAAGACTGACGACCAATACGTCAACATCTTCGTCCAAATAAACATGAATAAAAATATCAGTCATACGTTCCGAACTCGTGGATCAATTAGTTCGTCTGGAATACGGTTACGCTCAATGTATTCATTGATTTCTGCATGATAATCCAGATAATAGCTGAGTGCATCAAATACCTGTGATAGCGTAAGATGCGGCAACCGCTGAGGAATTTCCTCCGGCGAAACTCCGATACGCCACATTTCCACTATTGCCCTGACTGGTGTTCGGGTGCCTTTGATAATGGGTTCGCTATTCAGTATTTCGTCATTTCTGACAATGTGACAATGATCTGTTAACCTTACCATTAATGATTACTCCGTGAAGGGTAAATCTCAGATCAATTTTAGCTTGACAATGCTTTCTGAGAGTAAATTCATGGGAATCATTGTAGTGCGAGCATCTTGCTCGCTACCCATTCCCAATTTAAATGCATGACCGCTTAATTTACGTAAAGTCTTGCTGGAGCATAGTGTCGCACTTTAAAATGGTACAATAACAAGCTAAAAAGGCTAGTTGATTTAGCTGGTGTGTGAAATTTGGAAAAAAATATTTTTATAGGCACGTTTAAGTCTATGTCATCAAACATTGAAACTCTATCAAAATCAGAACAAGACGTTCAACCTAGTCCTTCTACGTTTCGCCTCTCTCCCTTAATTCGGATTACTCTTTTGAGTTTATACGTGGCGCTAACGGTACCTTTACCCTTTTTAGCCCAAGTGTCTGATGCTCCCGTACCGCCAGCATTGCTGTGGGGAGGAATTGGCTTGGGGTTATTAGCGTTGTATGGGGCGTTGAGTGAACGAGTTATTGTAGATGATCAGAAAATTCAGGTGACTTATCCTAAATGGGTTCCTCGTTTTTTCCGTAAGGGTTGGGAGTTACCTTGGGCGGATGTTAAAGATTTAAAAATGCGGACGACGGGACAAGGGGGATTGGTTTACTATTTTGTAAGCCAGTCATCGGAACAGGCGTATTTACTACCTATGCGTGTGGTGGGTTTTGCTCGGTTAGTTCAGTTAGTGGAAACGTATACGGGTATCGATACCACTGATATCCGTCCCTTGGCACAACCCTGGATGTATCTCATTTTGTTAGGATTGACGCTATTGCTATTACTCGTAGATGGTTGGACAATTTGGACGGTTTTTAGTCAAGGTTTGATGGCTTGAAAATTTTAACCAATCCAACGGTTGGAGGGGCGTGATACTTTTAAGTGCAGTAGATTTTATCGGTTTTATGGGCGCACGTCGGTTATTGATATTAGCTTAATCTAAAACCTTATTCAGCCTTGTTTTTAGCAATTAGCTGATCCCGTAGAAGGGCGGGTTTAGTCAAGTTAACGGGACAGTGACAAAACGTTATCGGTCAAACCCGCCCCTACATCTGGAGCTTTCAGACATGGATGATGTCGGTGCTATCTGAAAATACTAATCTATCAGTTTTTTATTCTGATATAAAATGAATTCAACTCAAGACTATATGCATGATTTTGCTATAAAAAAGCAAGAAATTATGGAGTTAGTTGATGCATTAATTAATAAACAGAAAATCAGTGATAAATCATCAAAATCTCGCCAAAAAATTCTTGATGAGATTTCTAATATTTTAGTTTTTATTCAACGGATTGAAAGACTAAGTATAAAAAAGAAGCAAGTTGACCGAGGACATGAACCCAGAGTTCTAGAACTTACCAGTATCGTTGAGGTTTTAATTCCAGCGGTTAAATCGGTTGTGGATGACAAAGCGGGTATTTCTCTGGTCAAACAGACCCGAATTAGGCTGTTGCGATCGCTACGGAGACACGAACCATTTTTTCTTATCCTCAGACGCTCTTTTTTAAACTATGGAACGCCCACTTCAGATCTGTCACAGGTTAGTCAATCATTGGAGACTATCAGTAATGAACGTGAAGCAATAAAACAGACATTAGCAGGTATAGAGGAACCACCCAGAACCTTAAACTCATTAGGTGCAGATAGCCGTCCAACTCCGATGGCAGAACAAGTCCGTGAGATTGAATCAACCTTGACATCCCTTGAGGAGCAGGTTAAGGATCAACTTCAAGTGATGGATGAACAAAATCAACCGGATAAACAATTAACGATAAGTTTGCCCTTTGGTTTAGAAACAATTTCTTTATCACCAGAAGATTCTCAAATTATTTTCCGAGTGTTTGTGGTTGGCGCATCGGGAGCCTTGGGGAGTGTGGTCAGTATTTTAATTCGCCTGAAGGAGTTTGATGTAGAGTTTCGAGAAATTCTCGATCCAGTCATCCCCTTTTTAATTGGGGCGGTGAAGCCTATTATTGGGGCATCATTTGGCGTTTTTATGTATACCCTAATTAGTTCTGGACTGATTCCCCTAGATACGAATCCAACAGACACGAAAGGGAGAAAAGAAGAATTATTTTATTTTGCGATCGCGTTTACAGTTGGCTTTAGTGAGAGACTAGCGAAAGATGTGATCGCCCGGGCGGAAACGACGGTACAACTGGGAAACGTTAAAGAAATCCGAGAAATAAGAGAAATAGATGAATCAGGAGAACAATAAGATAAGGTAACCATGAACTCGCCCACGGTATCTGATGATTCATTATCCCCGACGCTGGCTCAACTCCAACTCAAACAAGTGAGTTTAGTTACATCAGCTAAAGGCGCGATTCCAGGAACCACGATTCTCAGCGATATTTCCTTTGACGTGGCTAGAGGCGATCGCGTAACCTTAATTGGTCCCTCTGGTGCGGGGAAAAGTTCACTGCTGCGGCTGTTGAACCGATTGAGTAATCCCACCAGTGGTACGATTTATCTGGAGAATCAAGATATTCAGACGATTCCCGTGTTGCAGTTACGACGGCAAATTATGCTGGTTTGCCAAGAACCGAAGCTATTAGGAATGACGGTACGGGAAGCGCTAGCTTACCCATTGGTGTTACAGCAACTAGGAAAATCCGCGATCGCACAACGGATTCAAACCTATCGGAAAAGGCTGCACATCCCAGAAGATTGGCTGGAACGCAAAGAATTACAACTTTCCGTAGGACAACGACAACTGGTTGCGATCGCACGGGCTTTAATTTCTCAACCCAAAATTATCTTACTGGATGAACCAACATCCGCCCTCGATGCGGGGACAGCTTCTCATGTTTTGGGTGTCTTGGCTGACATGGCAAAGCAGGATCAGATTACGGTTTTAATGGTGAATCATCAGTTAGACATGGCTCAACTCTTCTGTAATCGGGTATTGTATCTCCAGACTGGTCAACTCATGCAAGATACATCAGCGACTAATTTGGACTGGAACCTGTTACGAGATTCCTTAGTCAAAGCCGAAGCGCAAGCGGCACAAGAGTGGGGAGTGGAAGAGTTTTAAGCCAACCTTCGAGGGAACCTGGTTTGTAGGGGCGGGTTTAGGGACTTTCTTATCGCGATTGATGATAACGTTTGTACAAAACCCGCCCTTACTCAATTTTGACCGAACTCCCTTATCCGTTATGAAAGACCTACTCAAAGCAGGTCAACCTTAGTCAGACCTAACTTTGATGCTTACTTCCTGCTTCACTCTGGCAGTGACGGCACTCAACCAGTCCACAGGCTACCACCACCTAACTGGCGGAACCATTCCAAATTAATGGAGTCATTAAAATCTCTGTCGATTTCCAAACCCCCTGTACCCCTACACCCAGAACACTATTGTCGCCCAGCGGTACTCGCGGCTACGGGTGCAACATCTGGTCGAGACGTTGGATAATTATGATCTGCTTCTCCTCCAGTTGATTGACTGCGTTCAAGCATTTCTGGATTAAACCGATAACCCACATTCCGCACCGTTTGAATTAAACTTGGTTGTCGGGGATCAGTTTCAATTTTTTTGCGTAGTGAGAGGACATGAGTATCAATCGTCCGGGGATTATCAATAGCATCGGGCCACGCTCGACGGAGTAATTCCGAACGACTTAATGGTAATCCTTCCGCTTGGGTTAAGACGTAGAGCAAACTAAATTCCTGAGGCGTTAAATCAACAAACTCCCCTTTGTAACACACCCGGCGCTGAACTAAATCAATTTTGAGATCACCATATTCCAGCGTCATTGGTACAGCCGTCATCCGGATACGCCGAATCAGCGCCTCAACTCTTGCCAGAAATTCCTGCATCCCAAAGGGTTTGGTTAGATAATCATCGGCACCCGCTTTTAACCCTTGGACGATATCAACCTCATGATTACGGGCAGACAGCATTAAAATTAACGAATGTCGCTGCTGATGAATCCAGCGACAAAACTCTACCCCATCACCATCGGGTAAGTCAGAGTCGAGAATGACGAGAGTGGGTTGGCGATTATAGAATGTCTCTCTGGCTTGATAGAGGGTGGCAGATTGATAAACCCAATAGCCTGCTTGTTGCAAGTGCCAACCTAGCAGCGATCGCAAATGGGGATTCCCCTCGATAATCTGAATACAAACCGATGCTCCCACGGCATTTTGTTTCCTTTTTCGGCATTGTTACTCAGGTTAACAAAGCTAATGTCAAGATTTTGTAACAACTGTTACTGTGATAGCTGAGGGGGCGGGGTGTCGGGTGTCGGGTGTCGGGTGTCGGTTATGGGGTGTCGGGTATGAGGTGTCGGGTGTCGGGAAAATTTGCTTTCAACTTCAGTTAACGCCAATGCTTACCTGCTGCTTCAGGTGTGACATTTTGTGGTACGCTTAATTTCCAAGCATCCATCTGAGCCAATTCATCGCTATCATCCTCTACGTTACGTCCGTTATTATATTATGTCTTATGTCAAAAAAAGCACTTCCGACCCGTGGGCAGTTGGAACGCCGCCTTTCTCAAGCCATACAATCCCTGTACCGTGAGCAACTTGGGCATCAACCGAGCAAAATAACCAGCAGTATTGAGGGTAATAGAGTTACGCTGATTCTGGAAGATGCGGTGACTCAGCCCGAGCAGTTACTCGCCAATCAAGGAGAGGAAGCGCTAACTCAGCAGGTGCGCTCAGATTTGAATGCTGCCATTAAACCTCTATTAAGAGAGCGAATACAGGACGTTTTGGCAGTAGAGGTGGTTGATTTGCTTAGTGATACTACCTTAGAAACTAAAAGGCTGGGAATCATTGCTGTGTTAGCTGATAATCCTCAACTTCGCTGTTCGGGTTCAGCATCAAAACAGCCGACTCATCAAGCTTATTAATCAGGAGTCGGACTTGCCTTAAAGTTAACGGTTGAGATTAGGGAACAGGGAACAGGAAACAGTAAGGGTTTGAGAGTTGTTAACATTTCTTAGTACAGGATACAGAATTTGTGTCCAAGTACTTAGAATGTCATTTGCTATTTGTGATTTGTTCAATAAAGAATTGGTTTTGACAAAACTATAGTCTATGGAGTTCACGATAAAACTATTCCTTGAGTTAGATGACTTTAACTATAAAATAATGGAAGATTTACTGTACTATAGAAAAAACCAAACAAATCCTCGTTTAAATTAATTAATTATGAAATTCAAGCTGGGTTGTCAATTAAACTATAGTGTTGCGGCAAGTAGCACTTTTATTTTTAATATCAGCGTCGTTGAGAAAAAACATCAAAAAATTCTGCAAGAAAGCTTGCGAATTGAACCATCCATGGATTATGAGGAGTATGTTTCTCCTCGGATGGAAAACCGATATCTACGAGTCCATGTACCCCAAGGTGACTTACAGGTGTCCTATCAAGCAACTGTGGATTTATATTATCGGGATGAAGACCCCAGTTCGATTCCAGAAAATCCTCCGGATAAGTTACCGTTAGAAACGTTACATTACCTCTACCCATCGCGTTACTGTGAGTCAGATCGGCTGATGCGTCTGGCGCAGAATGAGTTTGGTAATTTGATTCCTGACTATTCCAGAGTTACGGCAATCTGTAACTGGATTTACGATAATGTCACCTATTTATCGGGTAGCACGAATCAACATACCTCGGCTTATGATACCGCGACAGAACGAGCAGGGGTTTGTCGAGATTTTGCCCATTTGGGAATTGCGTTTTGTCGAGCGTTGAATATTCCGGCTCGATTTGTGACGGGATATGCCTATAATTTAGAACCGCAAGATTTTCATGCCTATTTTGAGGCGTATTTAGGCGATCGCTGGTATTTATTTGACCCTACCCGACTCGCCCCCTGTAATGGCTTAATTCGGATTGGGATTGGGCGCGATGCGGCTGACGTAGCCTTTGCTACTATTTTTGGTAATGTTCAGATGGACTATAAAGAGGTTTTTGTCGAAGCGGTTCCGGATCAGGATGGAAAAACGCCTGAACTCCCCGATTATACCAATCGTGCGATCGCGTTAATATAATACATTTCAAATAAGATTCTTTTTTATGTCAGAAAGTTTTACCATGACCGTTAAAGGATGAATTGGAGAAGGCATAAAGCCGCAACGTTCCACGTAAAAATTTTTCACATTCTCGTTAAGGGCATGAATTAGAATCGCTCTAATCCCTAGTATCTCTGATGCTTGTAGAGTACGCTTTACGGCATCTTTGATCATTCCCATACCAATCCCCTTTCCTTGATGACGAATATCAACAGCCAGTCTACCCATTACTACGACTGGGATTGGATCGGGCATATTTCTTTTGATTTTGCCTGGAGATTCAATATGGGAAACCTGACCATTAGCTAGACAGTAGTATCCTACTACTTTGTTTTCCCAGCAGACTACATAAGTGCGTGATGAACCAAGGGTTTCATTGTTAAGAGCGCGTGTTTTTAACCATTGATTTAAGCTTGTCTCGCCACAATCAAATGACTCTAGATCATGGGTTGGTTGAATATGTTCCGGTGGGGTATACTTCATGAGGTAATTACCACAGAATAATAATTATTCCCAAGGAGATTTTACCTGAAGCAATTGATGTAACTTTTCGTTTTTCTCGGGTGGCATATCAAGAGCTTGATTAAAAGCCTTCCACTGGTCATCATTAAGGCGGAACAATCTCCAATCTAGCAATGCCTCTTCTGCTGCTCGATAGGCTGCGTCTAACATAAAAGCACTCCGAGTCTTGCCACAAACAGATGCCGCTGTGTCTATCAGATCAAGCTGATTGGGTTCAACTCTCATATTGACGACAAGGGAGCGCTTGTCTTTATTGGTTTTATCAAGAAACGCCATAGTTGCTCTTACTTTATAGTTTGATGATGTTAGCTATGTGTGTACATTGTATATACAAAAAGCATGATAGTCAACGACTATAGCACTATGGAGATGCGTTAGGATATCAGTTGCTCCCAATAGGCAACAGGCAACAGTCAAGAATGTCCCAACCTGAATGGTACTGACTGGTATGCTGGTGGGCAATGCCCACCCTAGGGAATATCAAGGATTTCGGCGATCCAACAAGTTCATCGCAACGATCGCCGACTGATTCCACTCACCCAATCCACGAGAATTGTCAGCATAATTAAACAGGCGATAGTGGTAACAATACCGGGCGCGTCAAAACTACTCAATTGTTCACTCAATAACCGCCCTAATCCACCCGCCCCCACTAAACCCACAATTACTGTTTCTCGCATACAGACTTCCCAACGGTACAGACTATACGCCAGAAAACGGGGTAATGTCATCGGTAGCACCCCATATAAAAACACTAACGCAGCGGGGGTTCCCTGAGCTTTTAAGGCTTGTAATGGAGGTTGGGGGAGATTTTCTGTCACTTCTGCCATCAGCCGCCCTAAAATCCCCAAATTGTGCAACCCCAACGCGATCGCACCCGGTAAAATACCTGGAAAGAAGATAAACAGCGCCACTAACGCCCAAATTGGTGCCGGAATTGCCCGACATACCAATAAAATCGCCCGTGTGAGTAAAAAGGTAATCCATACCCAAATCTTCTCGCCTCGCCCTCTTCCGTGACGACTGGGATTGAGTAATCCTCCAGGTAGGAAAAAATTACGAGTCGCCGGAAATGAGAGTAAAATGCCACCCATACCCGCCAGTGCGATCGCGAGAATAGACATGGATAGGGTTTGGGTTGATAATCGGACTAATTCTGGCAATTGTTCCCAACTGATATCCGGTGGAAAGGATACCGTGATCGCATCCGCCAATAATTTCCCAGTGCGGGGTGACCAAAGTTGAGTAAAGTCAGGATGGACATACCAAAAGCAAAAGGGGATGAGTAGCGCCCCCCCGATACCCGCCAGAGTAATCAACGGATCACGCTGATATAATTTCCTTTGAGACGTAGAACCGTGATCAGCATTTAAATCCAGCCGACTGCTACAGCCTAAGCGATCGCGTAACCAAGCGCTACTCAAATCAACCATCCCGTTTAAGATAAATAGGGCATAGAAAAACGTCCACAACTGTTGATAACGCAGCGACTGTAAACTCAGGAAAATCTCATATCCCAATCCCCCAGCCCCGATAATTCCCAATACCGCCGCCGAACGAATCGAACATTCAAAGCGATAAAACGTATAGGAGAGAAGATTTAAAAAGGCTTGGGGAATCAGCGTATAGAGAAACGCTGTTAGGGGTGTAACCCCACTATTCAGCAGCGTGATTAGCGGTTGACGGGGCGTCTCATCCAGAATTTCGGCAAAAACCTTCGCCACTACTGCCCCAAAGGGAAGCGCGATCGCTAAAATGGCGACTAAGGGATCAAGTCCCCAAATATTCACAAAAAACAATCCCCACAGCATCTCGTGAATCGCCCTGGGAACCGCCAACAATCCCCGCAAACTTACCCAAATCTTAGAGGAATGTCTCTCCATTGAACCCGGAGAAACCGCCAACCACCACACCTCAGAGGTGAAAATTCCGCCAACGATTCCCAGCACTACACTGAGAAACGTACCACAGACAGCATAGGCTAACGTGGTAAGCGTCGCCTCTAAGGTTAATTGGAGAAACTCCGGGCTTAACTCCGGCTGTAGACTAGCTTGGAGAAATCGCCCCAATAAGGAAAATCCACCTGGATTCAAGATATCCTGTTCCCAGATACCCGCCTGGTAGAGAGAAAGTGCGATCGCGCCGATAAATACTAATCCCCAAACCGTTTGTGGGTTGAGAATTGGGGGACGAGATAAGGGCTGACGTTTCACAGGATGATGATAGGGAAGCTGGGGAAGCGGAGGGAGATAGGGTTTGAGATAACGTTATCCTCAATCACAAAACGTAATTCCCTAAACCTGCCCCGACAAACCAGGTTTCCTTCAGCGAATCAAAGGGTCAAAATTGTCGTTTTTCTGTCTTTAGTATGAAGAAAATTGTCGGGGTTTATTGCCACTATGGGAAAGTATGCCCAGAGTCTCACCAACCGCTTAGGGTTGAAACCCAAGCAACCAAAAGCTCAAGTCAGCCTTAGCTGACTGAATAAGAGTTTTAGTCGTCTTGAGACGACTTGCGCTTTTAGCCAAGAACTTGAGTTCTTGGCGAGTGTCGGGGCTTATTGACAAAGGTGCAAGTATCGGGTATTGACCATTTCCTAGCTCCCTGTTGCCTTTAAAGACTATTAAAGACTATCTATGCCGCTATTAAAAATGAAATTACACCTCAGCAAACTGCGTCAAATCCTAGCCTTGTTTTTAATTCCAATTTGCCTAGTTTTCGGATTAGCGATCGCAGACAATAATAGCGACGCCTTAGCCACCCCTCTAACGCCTATAGCCCAATTAACCCCAGCCCATCCCCAATCTGAGAAATCTGTCGATTTAGACAAAGGGAGTGAGCAAGCGAAAAAGGCGTCAGAAAAGGCATTTGAGGGCTTAGAGACAACCAAGGAATTGATCGGCAAAACCGAGAAAAGAAAACAGGCGATTGAACATGGACGGAAAAAGGCAAGCCGTAAATTAGACTCGATGGCTGAAAAAGCCGAAAAAGCTAAAAAATCCGAAGAATCCTTGAACCACACCGAAAAACTAACCCTTGATCGGATAACTGACGGTAAATAATCCAGTTTTAAATCAGATCTGGCAATTGAGTCGGGCGCACGTCTATGCGCCCCTACGGTTTCCTGGATTATTTATTCCTATCAAATCCCCGACTTCTTCAAGAAATCGGGGATCTAATTAATGAATTGGCGTTTATCCTACGGTGCAAACCCCACCAATTGAGGCTTGTATGTCTGAATCGCCTTCATGTACTGCGCCCGTTCAAAGCCACTTTCATCAGGACAGTTAATTTGACTCATGCTACCCTGCATCTGCTTGATGGACTCATATTCATGTTCTTCCATCCAATGGCGTACCTCTTGCTCAATCTCTTGCAGATTGCCAATCCCATGACGCAGCAGCACACTAACGATTTCCGTCACTTTTGCCCCTGCCATCATCATTTTGATCACATCCTGCCCTTTATGTACCCCACTGGTAGCAGCAAAATCCACCGACAAACGACCATACAAAATCGCAATCCAGCGCATGGGTAAGCGCATCGCTTGCGGTGTACTCAACAAGATATTGGGTGAAACTTCCAACTCCTCAATATCAATATCCGGCTGGTAAAATCGATTGAAAAAGACTAAACCATCCGCACCCGCCTCAGTTAACCGCTTCGCCATATTTGCCATATTGCTGAAGAAGGGACTGAGTTTAATCGCAACTGGAATATTTACCTCAGATTTCACCGCTTGCAGAATATCAAGATAATTCTGCTCAATTTCTGCCCCCGTCTGATCCATATCCGTGGGGATGCTGTAGATATTCAACTCCAGCGCATTCGCCCCCGCTTGCTCAATTTCCTTGGCGTAGTGCGTCCAGCCGCCCACGGTAGCACCATTAAGACTGGCAATGATCGGCATATTCACCGTTTCTTTTGCCTTACGGATATGCTCTAAATATTGCTCTGACCCCACATGAAAGACTTCCGCTTCCGGGAAATAGGTCAGGGCTTCGGCAAAACTTTCGGTACCATACTCTAAGTGATGGTGTAACTCCAACTTTTCTTGGCGCAGTTGTTCTTCAAATAAGGAATGCAGCACCACCGCCGCCGCGCCTGCATCCTCCATGCGCTTGATATTGTCAACATCTTCGGTCAAGGGTGCCGCCGCACCAACGACGAGTGGCGATCGCAATTCTAACCCTAAATATGTTGTTGTCAGATCCATCCGTTTAAACCTCTCAATTATTTATGGGTAATCCTGTGGAGGGGTGTAGAGACGTAGCATGCTACGTCTCTACATTATTAATTAGGTACTCGTCGGTTCCTTAACCTCCCCACCTGGTTGGGTTGTCTGACCATTCCCATCACCGTTGTGGGTGTCCAACTGACGGGCTGCCAGATATTGGTACATCTGCCACCGAGTCTGCACATCCTGCTGGGCTTCTCCTAGAAGACGTTTAGCATCTTCTGGCTTACTCTTGGTCAGCATCTTGAAGCGGTTTTCTTGATACATGGATTGTTCCACTGGGAATTTCGGACTCCGCATATCCAGTTGCAGGGGATTCTTCGCTTCTTTGACTAAATCTGGATTGAAGCGATACAGCAACCAGCGCCCGGACTCAACCAACGCCTTGTGATGAGACATGGATGTGGTCATATTAATCCCATGAGCAATACAGTGCGAATACGCCAGGATTAGGGATGGACCATTATACGCCTCCGCTTCTAAGAACGCCTTCAGCGTATGTTCATCCCGCGCCCCCATTGCCACACTGGCAACGTAGACATTCCCGTAGGTCATGGCAATTAAACCAAGGTCTTTCTTGGGTGCCGGTTTACCTGCTGCGGCGAACTTCGCCACTGCGCCCCGTGGGGTAGCTTTGGACGCTTGACCACCCGTGTTGGAATACACCTCAGTATCCAACACCAAGATATTCACATTACGACCACTGGCAATCACATGGTCTAAACCACCGTAACCAATATCATACGCCCAGCCGTCACCACCGATAATCCAGACACTCTTCTTAACCAGGTAATCGGCTAAACTCAACAACTGCTTGGCTTCAGGAGAGTTCATCCCTTGCAGCTTCTGCTTGAGTTGCGCGACTCGTTCCCGTTGTTCCCAGATATCGGCTTCGGATTTTTGGTCGGCGTTGAGAATGCCACCGACTAAGTTATCGCCAATCTCACCCGCTAAACGTTGGACTAACTCAGCGGCAAATTGGGTATGTTTATCAACGGAAACGCGGAAGCCAATGCCAAATTCAGCGTTATCTTCAAATAAGCTATTCGACCAAGCCGGTCCACGCCCTTCCGCATTCTGTGACCAAGGCGTGGTGGGTAGGTTTCCGCCGTAAATCGAGGAACAGCCTGTGGCATTTGCCACCAACATGCGATCGCCAAATAGTTGGGTCGCCAGTTTCAGATAGGGCGTTTCCCCACACCCCGCACAAGCGCCGGAGAACTCAAACAGGGGTTCTTGCCATTGCTGCTGACGAATCCGATCTAAGTTTAAGGAACGGCGATCGGGATTAGGAATATCTAAGAAGAAGTCCCAATTTGCTTGTTCTTGGTCCCGCAACGGTAACTGGGATTCCATGTTAATCGCCTTCAGCTTGGGCTGAGACTTATTCTTCGCCGGACAAACATCGACACATATCCCACAACCGGTGCAGTCTTCTACCGCCACCTGAATCGTAAATTTCTGTCCCCCATACTCTTTATCCCGTGTATCCGTAGACTTAAAAGAATCTGGGGCATTTTCTAACACCTGCGGGTCATAAGACTTGCCTCGGATCACCGCATGGGGGCAAACCATGACACACTTACCACACTGGACGCAGACATCGGGGTCCCAAACGGGAACTTCTAATGCCACATTGCGTTTTTCCCATTTGGTTGTGCCAGTGGGGAATGTCCCATCTACAGGTAAAGCACTCACAGGCAAGTCATCGCCACCCCGCGCCATCATCTTACCTAACACATCCCGGACAAAGGCTGGGGCGGTGTCGGGAACCGGGGGACGCATATCCACGGTGCTGTCCAGGGTGTCTGGCACTTGCACTTCATACAGATGTGCCAAAGCATTGTCCACCGCCTCAATATTCATGCGGACAACTTCTGCACCCTTCTTACCGTAAGTCTTTTCGATGTACTGCTTAATTTTCGCGATCGCTTCTTCTTTGGGTAAGATATTCGCCAGTTCAAAGAAGCAGACTTGCATCACGGTGTTAATCCGTCGTCCCATCCCACTGCTAACTGCCACTTGGTTAGCGTCAATGACATAGAACTTCAAGTTCTTGTTGACAATTTCCTCTTGCACTGGACGAGGCAGTAGACCCCAGACTTCATCGGGTCCAAAGGGACAATTCAGCAGGAAGGTGGCACCAGGGGCAGCACTACTGAGGACGTTCAATTTTTCCAGGAACAGCCACTGGTGACAAGCCACAAAGTTGGCTTGGCTAATCTGGTAGGTTGAACGAATCGGTTCTGGCCCAAAGCGCAGGTGAGAAACGGTAACAGCACCGGATTTCTTGGAGTCGTAAACGAAGTAGCCTTGGGCGTAGTTATCGGTTTCTTCGCCAATAATCTTGATCGAGTTCTTATTCGCGCCAACAGTACCATCTGACCCTAAGCCATAGAACACACAACGCACCACGCTTTCGGGTTCCGTGGAGAAGTTGGGATCGAAGGAGAGGCTGGTATTGGTCAAGTCATCGTTGATGCCAATGGTAAAGTGGTTCTTCGGTTGATCAGCCGCGAGGTTATCGAAAATCCCCTTAACCATCGCGGGGCTAAATTTCTTGGAGGATAAGCCATAGCGTCCACCGATAACCTTGGGTTTAGGACTATCCGCTTCCCAGGCTTCCTGAACCGCTGTTACTACATCCAAATACAGGGGTTCACCACCAGCACCGGGTTCTTTGGTGCGGTCTAGGGCAGCGATACTCTTGGTGGTAGCAGGCAACGCCTTAACCAACTGCTTCATGTCAAAGGGGCGATACAGCCGCACTTTGATCATCCCCACTTTTTCACCCTGTTTGTTCAGGTAATCCACGGTTTCATGGGCGGTTTCTGTACCAGAACCCATGAGGATAATCACTCGTTCGGCATCAGGGGCACCGTAATATTGGAACAGTTCATACTTGCGCCCAGTGAGTTCGGCAAATTTGTCCATGGTGTTCTGGACAATTCCCGGGCAGGCGTTGTAGTAAGGATTAACGGTTTCCCGTGCTTGGAAATAGACATCTGGGTTTTGGGCAGTGCCTCGCAAGACGGGGCGATCCGGGGTTAGACCCCGCGCCCGATGTTCCATCACCCGTTCATCGTTGATCATTTCCCGCAGATCTTCTTCTGCCAGGAGTTCAATTTTCTGAACTTCGTGGGAGGTGCGGAAGCCATCAAAGAAATGGATAAAGGGAATGCGGGATTCTAGGCTAGCGGCGTGGGCAATCAACGCCAGGTCATGTGCCTCTTGGACTGATCCCGACGCCAACAGACCAAATCCGGTAGCACGACACGCCATCACATCTTGGTGATCCCCAAAAATGGACAGGGCTTGGGCGGCTAGCGATCGCGCGGCGACATGGATCACGGCTGAGGTCATTTCCCCGGCGATTTTGTAGAGGTTGGGCAGCATTAACAGCAAGCCCTGAGAGGCGGTGAATGTACTGGTCAATGACCCTGCCTGCAACGCACCATGAACCGTACCTGCTGCCCCGGCTTCACTCTGCATTTCAATGATTGAGGGAACAGTACCCCAAAGGTTCTTGCGACCTTCTGAAGACCAGGCATCTGCCCATTCTCCCATGGGTGAAGCGGGGGTGATCGGATAAATGGCGATCACCTCATTGAGTGGGTAGGCAACGCGAGCTACCGCTTCGTTTCCGTCTAGAGTTGCAATCGTTCGTTTCGTCATAGTTACAAACCTTTTTGGGTTGCTGGGTAATCTTTTTTGTTTGGGGCGCTAAACTTCAACTTAATTCTTTATCTATTGCAAATCCCCTATCAATTTCGTCTCTTCCACTACAAAACGTCAATTTTCTTGGCAATCGAATTAGCATAAATTTTCCAATTGAGTCCTTCTTTGAACAACGTCAATGTTGTTTTTTCTAGGCGGACATAAATCGACTTTCAACCCCAGGCTATATGGCTGACGGTCGTTTCCGGGATTCCTTAACGGTCTTTTAACCTTCCCGCCTTCTTCCGGATACTCTTCTATTATCTAACAAAAATTTAGTAATTTAGGTAATCTAACTTTTTTTTAATTTATTTAAGACTTTGGCAACTCCCTACCTTAAAATAATCTAAATAATAAGCTGTATTAGTTTTTACAAGCTGGGAGATTTTAACTTAATTAAGTATTAGTACAAAATAATTAAGAAATATTTCATTTCGTAAATATTTCTCAGCGTCTCAGCCATTGAGGGAGATGGGCAAAAAAAGAGAGTTCCCTAGATCAACCCGTTCATCTGATTGGTCACAGTACGGCAGAATTGCTAGACTGGCGCTATACTCGCCACTATCGGCAACGAGTGCGATCGCTAACCCTGTTGGGTGTCGGTGTGTCCGCCGTCGCCAATTCAGTCATCGCTGGGATTGGGCTAAGTTTAAACTATACTTTACAATCCAATCCGGATAAATCTTCAACAAAATGGTTTCATGTTCTAAAGGGAGGTCAGAATGAGTATACTCGCAAAGCAGTAGATAAAATTGATATTGTGGTTTCAACCTAAGCTGAAAATTGGCAGTGCAGATATAGCAATCCTAAATAGGTTGTGAAAAATCAAAAAATAGAAAAAAGCTTTGAAACTCTTTCCCATTGCCCATTGCCCATTCCCGAAAATTATCAGCTTTTTGGACAGGACTCAAATAGGATTGCTATAGATAAAGGTTGTATAGCAGAACTAAGGGCTGATTAAAAGATTAAAAATTAGCCCATTTGATATAGATGTAGCTGATTTAGAAGATGCAGACGTTAGTTACCCTGGAGTCCGTTACATCTTAGGATCAACGGATATCCTACCCTATCCCTGATAGTAGTTCATCCTAGTCTTGCGTTACACTGGCTAACTGATTTCCATACTTTTTTGTGAAATTAGGACTTATCTCATGAATACTCTGACACTGGCAACATGGATTCTCAGTCCTTTACTGGGACTGGCTATCTTACTATTCATCTTCCGGATTATCCTTACCTGGTATCCTCAGATCGATCTCAACCGCTTCCCCTTTAATCTGGTTGCTTTGCCTACCGAACCTTTTTTAGTCCCAACCCGCAAACTGGTGCCGCCCATTGGGGGTGTGGATATTACGCCGATTATTTGGGTTGGGATTGTTAGCTTACTGCGGGAGATTCTTGTAGGTCAGCAAGGATTACTGACCATGATGCACTGACTGCCCCTAACCCTTTAAGATTGGGCAGTTGCCATCATTTGCTCAACAAAATTTGTATATACATCACCACTGAGAAACGCTGGGGTTTCTAAGATTTTTTGGTGGAAACTCAGCGTGGTGGCAACCCCAGTAATCGCACATTCGCGCAGGGCGCGTTTCATGCGGCGAATCGCGGCATCGCGGTTGGGTGCCCATACGATTAACTTGCCGATTAATGAGTCGTAATAGGGGGGGATTTCATAATCGGTATACACATGGGAATCCATCCGCACGCCGGGTCCTCCGGGGGGCAGATACCCACTAATCCGCCCCGGTTGAGGACGAAAATTGCGATCGGGATCTTCGGCATTAATCCGACATTCAATTGCATGTCCCTTAAGCTTTACTTGGTCTTGAGTCAGTTTCAAGGGTTCGCCTTGGGCAATCCGAATTTGTTCGGCAATTAAGTCCAATCCTGAGATCATCTCGGTGACAGGATGCTCAACTTGAATGCGGGTATTCATTTCCATAAAGTAAAAATTACCCATGGCATCCAGAAGAAACTCAACCGTACCCGCCCCGACGTAATTAATCGACTTAGCCGCCATAACCGCAGCCGTTCCCATTTTTTCTCGCAGTTCTGGGGTCAAGGCGGGACTAGGGGCTTCTTCTAAGAGTTTCTGATGGCGTCGCTGAATCGAACAATCCCGTTCTCCCAGATGAATTACGTTACCGTAACTATCAGCAAGAATTTGAAACTCAATATGGCGGGGACGGACGATAAATTTTTCCAGATAAAGTCCTGGATTGCCAAAGGCTGCGTCGGCTTCTCCTTGGGCGGCTTGAAACAGGCGACTCATGGCACTCTCATCGGGAACTAAGCGCATCCCTCGTCCGCCACCGCCTGCTGTGGCTTTAATCATCACCGGATAACCGATGTCTTTGGCAAGGGTGATGGCTTCTCGTTCACTACTCAACAATCCCTCACTTCCGGGTACGGTGGGTACGCCTGCCCGTTGCATGGTTTCCTTGGCGGTGGATTTATCCCCCATCGCCCGCATCGCTTCAGGTGACGGACCGATAAAAGAGATTTGATGATCGGCGCAAATTTCGGCAAATCGGGCATTTTCTGCCAAAAAACCATAGCCGGGATGAATGGCGGTGGCGTTGCGCGTCAGGGCGGCGGCGATAATATTAGGAATATTCAAGTAGCTTTTGCTACTGGGCGCTTCACCGATGCATATAGCTTCATCCGCCAGTTGAACATGGAGGGCTTGTTGATCGATGGTCGAGTGAACGGCAACGGTGGCAATTCCCATTTCTTCACAGGTTCGGAGAATCCGCAGGGCAATTTCCCCACGATTGGCAATTAAAATTTTGGCAAAGTCCATAAAACAGCGCTGCTATATCCGTATTCAGTAGGATAAGGGGGATTGTCCCCTTTGGTGGCATCCTTTGGGAATCGTGGCTGACGTTTTCCCCTCGGATGCATCAACAAAATTGTTGAGAAGTCGTAATTTTCCCATCAGAGCTGATATAATAGGTTAGCCATGCGGATGTGGTGGAATTGGTAGACACGCACGCTTGAGGGGCGTGTGGCGTAAGCCTTGCGAGTTCGAGTCTCGCCATCCGCACTCCCTGGTGTATGAGGGCATCGGGAAGTGACTCGTATTGTTTGTCCGTCCCAACTTTGTCCGTCCCAGTAGGGTAGCCGGGGAAAAGATGTGCGATCGCCTGCGTTTGGGTGCAGAGAACATTTAGGATTGAACGTCACCCCAGATTAGGGGATGCTTGTATAAATAAGACGTTTGACAAATCTTTAAGGTTTCTTTACATTGCTAAAGGGTAATGGCGTGGGTGGGAAAAATCCCAAACCCTTTAGGTTTTAGCGCCTGTGAGAAAGGTTGCTGGTAAGCTTTCTAGTCAATTTCGGAAGTCGGGCGCGATCGCACGTTTCTCCGGAAATGGCTATGTTGCGGTTGAAGGTGAATACAAGTAAATCGCAAGTAAGCGATGTAGCTATTTAACAATCCGTAATACAATAGTTGATAATACTCAACAAAATTGTGCGGTTGACAACAATAGGGAGGTGAAGTTTATGTCTACAGTTTCCAAGGAGCCAAACTTCATGCGAATCGATCTAACCGATAATGTTTGGGTTAATACCCTGATTCCCAGTGCTAACCATGCCGCGTTGCGTTGTGGATTTGCGGGATATCCAGTGAATCCTCGTTGGAATGCTGCCAAGTTTAAAGCTTGGAAAACTGGGCGTCAGTGGCGAGAGGCATTAGCACAAGGCGAAATGGCAGTGCGTTCTCACGATTCCATGTTAGTTCCGGTGTCTGAGTTAAACGAGGATAGTTTAGAGGAGAAAGAAGCGAAGGCTTCCGACTCGCAACCCGTTGCATCTACCAATCATTCACGGTTTAAGTTTCCGTTGAGACCTAAACAAATATTAGCCGCATTCCACGCTGTCTGAGAAAGACAAATTTTATATGCAGGATTTTCAGGGGAGAGACGCGATTAATCGCGTCTCTCATGGTATTGAGTATCTCCTCGTCCTTTTTTATCCACAGTCCAGTAAGTTATGTCAATAGACCTCAAACCCTTACAAATGACAAATGACAAATGACAAATGACGCTCTCCACCGTTAACTTTAATTGTGTCCACCTAACTTATGACAACAAGTGTATTAGAACGCAATCATATCAATATCCTCGGTGAAGGTACTCAGACGATCATCTTTGCCCATGGCTTTGGTTCAGATCAAACCGCTTGGCGTCATCAAGTCGCCGCCTTCGCCTCTGACTATCGGATTGTCCTTTTTGATCATGTCGGTGCAGGAAAATCCGATTTTTCTGCCTATAGTCCCCATCGCTACAGTAGCCTCTATAGCTACGCCGAGGACTTGCTGGAAATCTGTCATGAGTTAAAACTTACAAACTCCATCTTGGTGGGTCACTCAGTCAGTGGTATGATTAGCTTGCTAGCTGCACTCATCGATCCCTCATGCTTCAGCCAGCTTATTTTTGTTGGTGCATCTCCTCGGTATCTCAACGATGTGGGATATGTGGGTGGGTTTGATCAGTCTGACCTAGATGCAC
This sequence comes from Coleofasciculus sp. E2-BRE-01, assembly GCF_040221695.1. Taxonomy (NCBI): domain Bacteria; kingdom Bacillati; phylum Cyanobacteriota; class Cyanophyceae; order Coleofasciculales; family Coleofasciculaceae; genus Coleofasciculus; species Coleofasciculus sp. E2-BRE-01. The sequence continues at coordinate 66,481 of NZ_JAVKEA010000005.1, forward strand.
TCTATGGGGCGATGTCAGCGAACTACTATGCTTGGGTAAGTGGTTTTGCCTCCATGGTGATGGGAAACCCTGAACGTCCGGAACTGGCAACAGAATTTGCGAATACTCTGACGGCTATTCGTCCAGATATTGCTCAAGCTGTTGCTCGCGTTATATTCCAGTCGGATCACCGGAAAGAGTTACCGCGCCTGAATGTACCGACTCTGATTCTACAATCGAGTGATGATGTTGCTGTACCTCCAGAAGTGGGTCAGTATATGTCAGATAACATCCCTGAGAGTCAGCTAATCAATATAAAAGCATGGGGTCATTTACCTCACTTGAGTGCGCCAGATACCGTAACCCAAGCGATCGCGGCTTATCTTTAGTTCTGAACTTATCTGAACTTAAAGGACGTTGATCTAAGAGTTTATCGTCGGCGTTCTTTGTGCCAGTTGCACTTTGGCTCTGATGACCAACATCCTACTTTACTTATTGTTAATGCTAATTGTTGTCCTTGGATCATCCCAATCAGCTTCCTACATTTAGACGATTTTTAATCGGACTATTGCTGATGCTGGTTGGACTAGATATCCTTAATCCCAGCAGGATCTCGACACTGAGTCTAGCATTGATTGTCTGTACTGTAATCGCTTTGTTACCTCTACCTGCTTGGATTCTGAATCCCTTCACAGCAACAGAAACGGGGGAAGATAAGGGAGATTGTAGAGACGTAGCATGCTACGTCTCTACAGTCAGGGCGGGTTTTGCACAAATGTTATCATCAATAGCTTGCCCGAATTTCCTAAACCCGCCCCAAAAGACGCGCCATGATACCTCTGAACCATCAAAACCCTATCATCAAGGCGAACGAATGGTTCCTCCATCCTCAATCCCCAATCCCCGATCGCTGTCTGTAATAGGGTTGATTTTAATCGGTGGCTGGCTGCTTGTTAGTCGGTATGCCTACTTATGCCCTTGGCTCACAGGAGTGAGTTTGGCAATTGGATGCGGTTTGCTGGTGCGTCGTTTCCTGTTAGAGATTGAATGGAAATTAGCAGCGGGTTCTGTACTCGCCGCGATCGCACAATCCGATACCAATACTCCCGATCAGCTAATTGAGCAGGTTACCCGCTTGTTGTATGAATATAACCAAGCCGACGCCGCGATCGCACTGCGCCAACTCGATCAGGTAACGGCTCAATCACTCGTCAGTTTCCCGCCTACAGCCCTACCGGATAAACTGACAACACCAAAACTCTTTGCTGAAGCCCTAACCCATAACCGCACCCTATTCTATGAGAATTATCCAGCGACGCCCAAAGCAGCCCCTGTGCTTGTCGGTAAAGGTACCAAGTCTCTAGCGGTACTCCCCCTGCGAAAGGAGCAAACAACACAGGAGCAAGGTGCTATCTTATTACTCTGGTATCGCCAAACTTACCTGCCCTCCTATCAGCGTCGCTTTCTAGATTTACTGCTGGGAGAACTCCACACCCTCCTGCGTCTGCAAACCACCACGTTTCGCCTCGAACAACTCCAAGCCCGCTACAATGCCATTTTAGAAATCCCTCAGGGAGTCGTCTTTGTCGATATCAGTGGCGGACAAGGTTGGCTAAATCCAGCCGGGGCAAAGCTTTTGGGATTAAAACAAGGAGAAGCGGAACCGAGTGCGATCGCCCAGGCGATGGCAACCTTACGCAGCAGCGCGGATAATCAGGAGGAGATTGCTAAACAGGCGGCACAGCTTTTTTCCCAACCGGATGCTGAAATTCACGACTGGATCTGGACATTTAGTCAACCCAAATCAGTGGTACTGAGTATCTCAAGTTTGCCGACTTACGGTCAAGATATTCAAGGTCGCCTCTGGTTGTTTAATGATATCACTGAAAAATATTTGGCTCAACAAGCATTAGCTGAACGTACAACCCAACTGGAAACGGCGAATGAACAACTGGAAACCGTTAATGATACATTACGATTTACGCAGTTTTCAATTGATCGAGCGGCTGATGCAATTTTCTGGATTGGGCAAGATGGAAAGCTATTGTATGTCAATTATGCCGCTTGTCGGTTGCTGGGGTATCCTCTGAATGATTTGCTGTCCATGAAAATTCATGAGATTGATGCTAATTTTACCGCTCAGAGTTGGTCAGATCATTGGCAGATTATTAAACAATGTGGTTCTCTTTCCCTTGAATCGTATCATCGCAGTAAAACGGGTAAACGTATCCCCGTGGAAGTGCGAATTAGTTATTTGGAATTTAACGGCAAGGAATATAACTGTGCCTTTGTCCGTGATATTACCGAACGTAAGCAAGCTGAGAAGGCATTACGTTGGGAACAGGAGAAAGCTGATCGTTTATTGTTGAATATTTTACCCAAACCCATTGCCGAGCGATTAAAACAGGAAACCTGTCTCATTGCCGATCGCTTTGCTGATGTGACGATTTTATTTGCCGATCTTGTTGGTTTTACCGATATTTCGGCTCGGATGCCACCCGCGCAATTGGTTTTCTTATTAAATCAAATATTCTCCCGATTTGATAAATTAACGGAAAAGCATGGGTTAGAGAAGATAAAAACAATTGGCGATGCTTATATGATCGCCAGTGGTATTCCCACTCCTCGCAAAGATCATGCTGAAGCTATGATCGAAATGGCATTAGATATGCAAATCGCCATTGCTCGCTTTAACCAGTTTCAGGATGAAAATTTCTGTCTGCGGATTGGGATCAATAGTGGTCCTGTGATTGCTGGGGTAATTGGCACCAAGAAATTTATTTATGATTTGTGGGGAGATGCGGTCAATACCGCTAGCCGCATGGAATCTCATGGCATTCCTGACAAGATTCAGGTTACAGAAACGACATACAAACTCTGTAAGGATAAGTTTTTATTTGAGCAGCGGGGTCAAATTCCGGTTAAAGGTAAGGGAGAAATGATGACTTATATATGTATCAGTCGTAAATAGATTTCCCCCATGCTGCACTAGGTTGATTTGATGGTGTGCGTCTGAAGCTCATCTGCCAACGTGGGGATACTGTGTTGCATTTGATTAAGTTTTGTTATATAATTATTAGCTTGACGAAAATATATTATGTTTTTTTATATTACTAAAAAAACATAAAGTCAAATCCATGTAACTAAAAATGTAATCTTTGTCAATCCGCCAAAGTACACAAAATAATCAGAAAATTTGGCGGAAGCGAAAATATCAGGATCACATAAAAATAAAAGTAATAGTAAATTAAGAGATGTAAATCCCTTTAGCCAAGACGGAGAGATTAGGCTCATGTTCATGTCAACCTTGCTCTATCTGAATCACTACATCAGAATTGAGATGCCAAATCCAGATGTTGATAACACCATCTATGTGTCTATTTGCCGAGCTTCCGGCACCTATGATCCCGATGAGTGCAAACCTCATGTAACGGATTACCAACTCAGTGCCAAGTCCCCTGATCCAAATGATTGGATTAAGGAAGCCATGGATAGCGCGATCGCAACATTGGATAAACTCGGGGTGAAATACTACAACCCAAAGTTTTTGACGGCGCATCCTGCTTGTAGTCAACAAGTCGCTTAAGCCAACGCCGCCGACTGCATCTGGTATCGTTGAACCGGAAAAAATTACCACAAGTTATTCTAGTCCTGTGACAATTGTCACTATTGATAACCTTTTTTGATTAATCTCCTCAGAAGCGCTTTCACACAGCAGTTTGTGCAAGGACGGGTTTTGTATGCCATTTAAGAACATCTAAATCCGTCCCTACAGGGTTTTCATCCATAACCGATCAAGAAATTCTCGATAATGTATTACAATTACATACAAACAGTATTATAAGAGTGCAAAATGGTTATCAGCGCTCAACTTGATTATGGCTGCATCTCCACCCCGGATGAGGCGGAACAACTTGGGGAACTACTGACGCAATGTTTTGGTAGTTCCCTTAACGATGGGCAAGTTTACCTAAATCGTATCGGTCAAGATAATTTTCGTCTTATCCGTCAAGGGGAACAGATTGTTGGCGGTTTAGCTATTTATGCCATGGGACAATGGTACGGGGGTCAGTCCATACCCATGGCAGGAATTGCCGCCGTTGGCATTGCCCCAGAGTATCGAGGTACAGGGGCGGCTTATAAACTGATGCAATGCACACTCCAGGAACTTCATCAGCAAGGCGTACCCATTTCCACCCTCTATGCGGCTACCCAAGTTCTCTATCGCAAAGTCGGCTATGAACAAGCAGGGATTCGGTGTCGTTGGCAGATACCAACCCAGACGATTCAAAAGCGCGATCGCACTTTACCGATGTTCAGGGTAAAACCCGTAAACTATGAGGTTTTTCAGGACTTATATTCTCAACAGGCGCAAACAACCAACGGTAATTTAAATCGAAATTCAGCGATTTGGCAAAGTCTGGTTGAAGCGCCAAATGATCAGTCTGTTTATGCTTATCTTATTGGTGCCAAATCTCAACCGGAAGGCTATGTTATCTGTACCCAATCTTCAAACGCTGAGGGCTTATTGCTGAATATTAAAGATTGGGCATTCCTTACCCCAGCCGCCGCCCAGCGTTTTTGGACATTCTGCGCGGATCATCGTTCTCAGGTGAGGCAAGTAGGTTGGTACAGCTCTTTGATGGATAGTTTAACATTACTCTTACCGGAGCAAACGGCTCAAATTTGTCAACAAGAACGTTGGATGCTGCGGATTCTTGATGTCCCTAAAGCGTTGGAAAAACGAGGATATCCTTTAGAGATTGAAACCGAATTACATTTACAGGTTCAGGATGAATTATTTGCCGCTAATAACGGTAACTTTATCTTGAACGTGTCTCAGGGACGCGGGAAAGTCACGCCCGGAGGGACTGGTGAATTCCGCTTGCATGTAAGGGCGTTGGCTTCTCTGTTTACCAGTTTATTTACACCTGAGCAACTGCAACGGATGGGTTATTTGGATAGTACGGCGGCAGCGTTGTCAAGGGCTAATTCACTATTTTCTGGCTCATTACCTTGGATGCCGGATTTCTTTTAATCGGGATTGGGAATTGGGGTTGGCATTAGTGTTAAGTTAAGCTACAGTCTATACCTTCAATTTAGGAAAGGGCGGGTTTTGTTCTAAATGTTATCGGTGATATTCAAGTTGAGTGGCTAAACCCGCCCCTACAATTGGCAGACGCGCCATGGCACGTCTCTAAATGACTTTTTACTTTTTTTATATTCATGTCACTCCATCAAACTTCGGGTCGCTGGCGCTTGGGATTAGCGCTATCTTTAATTACTGTATTTATGTGGGGGATTCTCCCTCTAGCGCTAACCATAACTCTTCAGGTGTTGGATGTTTATACAATCACCTGGTTTCGTTTTCTTATGGCTTTTGGATTGCTGGCGCTTTTTTTAGCCACAAGACAACAGTTTCCGTCATTACAGCAACTGCGGTCAGCGTCTCTGGGACTATTAGCG
>NZ_JAVKEA010000006.1:0-23977 GCF_040221695.1 Coleofasciculus sp. E2-BRE-01
AATGAAGTATAGTGAGAGATTGCCGCGCTCTGTGTCCGCCTATCTTGGAGTGAATCCGAGAAAGCACGTATGGAGTGCTCTATATCAATTTAATAATTTTATGGGTCGATGCCCTGTAGTCAATCGTAGACACGATTACTACTGTGTCTCTAACTGGGAGCCGTTGGTTAAGGCTGATATCGAGCAACAACGCCGGGTATCAGCCAAGCGCAAGCGTTAACGGTTATCGACCAAAAGTTACACCGTGGACTTATACCAAGGCAGAATTACTTATGGGTAGGTTTGTCTAGGTTTTTAGAAGCGGTACTTCACATCTGATTGTCCCATATCCCTCCCCCACCTCGTATGCTAGGCTGTGTGGCATTTCAGTAGTGATAGAGGAGTGGAGGAATAATGCAAGAACTCATCCCCACCGATGGGTTAATGCCCAATTTATGGGAAGTCTCCGGCGGATTAACCGAACGCGCTTGGGTAGAAATCGATCGCGCGGCACTTGCCCATAACCTAAACCAATTAAAACAGCTTTTGTCTGCCAAAACCCAACTCATGGCGGTGGTGAAAGCAGACGCCTACGGACATGGTGCGATCAGGGTTGCCCAAACCGCACTTGCCACAGGCGCTTATGGATTATGTGTCGCCACAGTAGAAGAAGGGATTCAACTGCGAGAAGCGGGAATTGACGCGCCCATCGTGATTTTAGGTGCAACCAATACCCCGGAACAAGTGCGTGCGATCGCGCATTGGCATTTACAACCCACCCTCTGTACGCCCCAACAGGCTTTGGTTTTTTCCGATACCCTGAGTTGTAGTCAAACCCCCTTATCGGTTCATCTCAACATCGATACCGGGATGTCTCGCTTGGGAATGCCTTGGCAACAAGCCACAGAGTTTGTCCAATTAATCCAGCGATTACCCCATTTAGAACTAGCCAGTGTCTATTCCCATTTAGCCACAGCAGATAGTCCAGATCCCACGGTGATGAAACTACAGCATCAGCGATTTGAAGCGGCTATTGCCGAACTTCATGCTGCGAATATTGTCCCACCCTGCTTACACTTAGCTAACTCCGCCGCCACATTAACTGACCCCGCTTTGCATTACGATTGGGTTCGAGTCGGATTAGCGATTTATGGACTCTATCCTGCACCCCATTTACACCCAAACGTCAACCTAAAACCCGTCATGCAAGTCAAAACGCGGGTCACTCAAGTGAAAACAATACCTGCGGGGACGGGGGTGAGTTATGGCTATACATTCAGGACACAAAAACAGCTACGTCTAGCTGTAGTGGGTATCGGTTACGCCGATGGCGTTCCCCGGAATCTCTCGAATAAAATGACCGGATTAATTCGGGGTCAACGGGTGTCCCAAATTGGGGCGATTACCATGGATCAACTGATGTTGGATGTGAGTAATATTCCCGATTTACAGGTTGGTGAAATTGTCACCCTAATTGGACGAGACGGGGACAGGCAACTCTCTGCGGATGACTGGGCGATATCGTTAAACACAATATCCTGGGAAATCCTTTGTGGCTTTAAGCACCGACTCCCGCGTGTGGTGATTTAAAAGAACGGGTCTTCCGTAGTTAGTGTGCTAAATTGTTAGTTTGATTTGCTGGAACATAAGACAGCAATAGCTTAAAGCAATTTTACCCGGATTTCAAGAGAGTTTTGAAGCGGTGAAAAGCGGCAATCATTGTTTGGTAAGCTTCCTGGTTCATTAAAGCTGATAGTTTAGCCCACTAAGTCCGGAAAACCCATATTTCGTCAGAACCACAATTCATCTAACAACGGACTTTTTCATGCTAAAAGCTGCTAACCCAGCTACTGCACCAGTACCTACAAATGCAGCTAAACCAACCGGATAAGCTCCTCCTGCAATAGCCAAACCTGCTGCTCCGGTTTGATGGTACACAGTTCCACCAGCAACTGCACCAACTGTTGCAAATGTGGCAGCTTCTTTTAAGTTTTTTGCGGCTTCCTTTGTCGCACCATGAACTGCCAGTCCAACCACTGCACCAGCACCCGTAAATGCAGCTAAACCAACCGGATAAGCTCCTCCTGCAATTGCTAAACCTGCTGCTCCGGTTTGGTGATAGGCAACTGCACCAACAACTGCACCAATTGCTGCACAAGTTGCGGATTCTTTCGCATTGTCGATAGCTTCTAGCAATTTCGGTTCTCCTCAATATTTTGTCATTATCAAAGCTATATTTAGTATCTGTTGTAAGAAGGGTTAATGCCATAAAGCTGAGATAAACATGAGTAAATATTCTGTGAACCCAAATTAGCTTATGCCTTCGATAACTCAACAAATACTTATATAGCATCCGCCAAATAGCGCAATAGTCTATAGCAGCTATTGCTGAGGTAATCACTCACCTGAATCAGCTAGTTTAGAGGTGAAAAGACCTAGAAAGCGTAAATCATAACAAAGGAGTAATCAAATGGACGAAGCTGTTAGAAAAATTGCGGCACTAGGATTCCCAGGAGTTATTCTCCTGATTGCAATGGCTACCACGGGTTTTACAGGAGCAGCGGCAATCACAGCCGCCTTAGCAATGCTCGGACCAGGAGGAATGATTGGAGGCATCATGTTCCTGGGAGTAATAGGCATAGCTACCGATGCCTTATCTAAATTTGGGCTGGAAGCTTTACTGGTGGGCGTATATCAAGATCGCCAGGAAAAGGGAGAAACCTTCCTATCCCATCAAAAACACACCTCAAACCTCCAACCGATCATCGGCATTGTCATCAAAATATGATATTTGCCAGTGGCAGAGCGCATTGGCAAAATAATCCTTATCATTAAAGAGACGTATTAACAAAACTCAACATTCAGGCATCGCAACGCCTATCAGTATTAAAAACATCTATGCAAATTTCTCCCGAAAAAGCCGTCGATATCCCCACCCCAACCATTGAGCAAATGACGCTAGATGTTGGAGGAATGAAATGTGCAGGCTGTGTCAGTGCGGTAGAACGACAGCTAGAACAGCAACCCGGAGTTATTTCCGCCCAGGTCAACTTGGTTACAGAAGTGGCTGTGGTTGAGTATGAAGTCGGTCAGGCTGATCCCGCCACCCTAGCGGAAAAATTAACCGCAACCGGGTTTCCCTCCCAACCCCGTGACTCCCAAGCCGGGGAAACCTCAGAAGAACGCCTCACCCCGACTCAACGTCATGAACAAGAGGCAAAGGAACAACTGCGGCAATTAATAATTGCTGGGGTTCTGGTCATTCTCTCGACCATCGGACATATCGGTCATTGGTTGAATGGACCAATGCTACCCGTGTTTAGCACGATCTGGTTTCACTGGGGATTGGCAACCTTAGCCCTGCTAGGACCTGGGCGTCCAATTATCAGCGATGGCTGGCGCGGATTGCGGCATCAAACCCCGAATATGAATACCTTGGTAGGACTGGGAACCTTGGCGGCTTATGGGGCTAGCTGTGCCGCATTATTCTTTCCTCAATTGGGCTGGGAATGCTTCTTTGATGAACCCGTGATGTTACTTGGCTTTATCCTGCTAGGACGTACCTTGGAACAACGGGCAAGGCGTCAGGCATCCGCCGCTTATGAATCATTATTGGCACTGAAACCCAAGGTAGCCCGGTTAATTGGTAAATCCGCCCCCACAGCGACAGAACTGGGGATCGAGATTCCCGTGGAACAAGTTCGCGTGGGCGAATGGTTGCGGGTTTTGCCGGGAGAAAAAATACCCGTTGATGGCGAAGTGGTGGCGGGTCAGTCGTCGGTGGATGAGTCAATGTTGACGGGGGAACCTTTACCTGTTCTCAAGCAACCCGGTGATCCGGTTGCGGCTGGCACCTTAAATCAATCCGGTGCGATCGCAATTCAAGCCACACGCATTGGACAGGAAACCACATTAGCGCAAATTGTCGCCCTGGTGGAAGAAGCGCAAACGCGGAAAGCCCCGGTGCAGAATTTAGCCGATAAAGTCGCCGGTTATTTTACGTATGGGGTATTGACAATCGCCACCTTCACCTTCCTGTTTTGGGATCTGGTGGGGACAAAAATCTGGACTCAGGTTCTAGGGGAAGGAGACTCGCTGATGGGTGATTCAACCTCACCCTTACTCTTGAGCTTAAAATTAGCGATCGCGGTATTAGTGATCGCCTGTCCCTGTGCCTTGGGATTGGCAACCCCGACAGCGATTCTAGTCGGCACCAGTTTAGGGGCAGAACGGGGCTTACTGATTAAGGGGGGTGACATCTTAGAACGAGTCCATCAACTCGATACCATCGTCTTTGACAAAACAGGCACTTTGACCCAAGGGAAACCCACTGTAACCGATTGTCTGTCTATTGAGGAATGGGCAGAGGAGGAAGATGGGGAGCCGGGGGGCACAGGAGCCGAGGTGTACAGTGAAAGCTCGGTCAGGGCGGGTTTTGAACAAAGCTTATCCTCAATAGCTGACGCGAATTTCCTAAACCCGCCCCTACAGACGAATAATGGCATATCTGGTCACTCAAAACTCCTTCAACTTGCCGCCGCAGCCGAACGAGGCACAACTCATCCCCTCGGAGAAGCGATTTGTACAGCAGCAGCACAACAAGAGTTACCTCTATTAGCCGCCAAGGATTTTTATACCGAAGCCGGATTAGGAATATCTGCCCTAGTGGACAATCAACGGGTATTACTGGGGAATGAAGATTGGTTACGTCAGCAAGGCGTAACTATTAGTGATACCGCCCAAGCCCCGGCTCAAAACTTAGCGGCTGTCGGGAAAACCGTGGTGTATTTAGCCGTAGATGGAGAATTGGCTGGACTCATTGCCCTAACCGATTTACCGAAACCCGATGCCAAAACCACCGTAGAACAGCTACAGGCGATGGGACTGCGCGTGATGCTGCTAACCGGAGATCAACCCAATGCCGCCGTGACAGTAGCACAACACCTTGCCATTGATCCAGCCAACGTTATGGCAGGTATCCGTCCCGATGGCAAAGCCGCCGCGATCGCCCAACTGCAAACCCAGGGAAACTGCATCGCCATGGTTGGAGATGGAATTAACGATGGTCCAGCCTTAGCCCAAGCTGATGTTGGCATCGCCCTGCAAGCAGGAACAGATGTTGCCCGGGAAACGGCGGGAATTATTCTCATGCAACCGAGCGCGACTAGCCCCCAAGCTGGCGGCTTGCTGGATATTGTCCAGGCGATTAAACTGTCTCGCGCTACCTTTAACAAAATTCGCCAAAATCTCTTCTGGGCGTTGGGATATAACACCTTGGGTATTCCCGTAGCGGCTGGTGTACTGCTACCCGGATTTGGTATCGCTCTTAATCCGGCTGTAGCTGGCGCACTGATGGCATTTAGTTCAGTGACTGTAGTTAGCAACTCTCTGCTATTGCGTCGAGGTTGGAACTCTGTAGACGGGGTGTAGAGTGTGGGGTTTGGGGTCTCGGTAAAATACTCATCCCTCATTATCAGGCGAGACTGGGAAAATTCACACCCGTTCGTTCAAGGAGTCCTAACCTTTATGTAGTAGAATACAAAGTAATGGTGGTGTCTGGATGATTCTTTTCAAGTCTCGCTTACCAAGCGGCGAAGGCTGGTAAATCTTAGGTTATCACCCGCTTTCCTCCCCGCCCATGTTAAGCATGGACTTTCTGCGGAGCAGGACAAAGTCCGGTATCCAGCGGGAAAGTAAGGTGAATGTGATAGCCAAATTGAGAAAGTTTTATCGGTACGAATTTACAGCCTACTTGTGGGATCTTCTAAACCGGGAGTGTAACGCAGCTATTAAGATCACCAGAGAGGAGTTATTACATAGTCCTCACGATAAAAGCCGGAAGCACTGCCAATTAGCAGAACCCCAAAGGAAGCCTACAGGCTCTCCAGTAGGGTCAGTGTAAAAAAATGTCACAAAATTGTAACATTAGAGTCTGTGCCATGATCTGCATTAATGCTTATGATGATTGAATGGGGGAAGACCAAGTTGAAGGTCGGCAATTCGGTCATTTCTTCTTGATATGTTAAGGAAAGATTATTAAGCAGTTTGCTAATGTAAGAAAGCATAGACACAGCGACAGTGAATTAACTGCACTCTCTATCCCTATTTTTCGATGTTCAATGCCTGCAAAATCCAATCAAAACCATCTGTTAATTATTGAAGACGAAAAAGGACGCAAGGAATATACCTTGGAGGAACCCGTCTATTCTATAGGCAGAGATCCGGATGTGGATATTCGTTTGTTCTCACAATTTGTATCTCGCCGACACGCCACCTTAGTGCGGCGAGAACGAGAGGACGGCAGTCTCTACTACCGCATTGTCGATGGTAACCTCAAAGGTAAAGCCAGCGCCAACGGACTCGTAATTAACGGTCGTAAACTTCAAGCCCACGATCTTGAAGATGAGGACGAAGTCGTCTTCGGGCCTCAAGTTAGTGCTAAATATTACATACTCAAGCGAGACTCTGTTCCCACTGGACCTCCCGATGAGTTTGATATCACCCTGATTAGCCCAAATATGATGGGGGGAGATCCAGATGACTGGACACCCTGATTATTCGCCCAACTATGATCAGGGAAATCCAGAGGATTGAAACCAGAGGATTAAAACCAGAGGATATCAACCAGCAACACTTTCTAAGAGTTGCCAATGGCGGTTTTGGGCAACCGCCTCTTGAACTTCATAAAACTTATCGTGACAGTGGTTGTCCACCTGTAAGGGCAACTCTTCATTTTTGATCACGAAATTCATACGAATTTCCTGATCGGTAGCCATCGATTTGTCAATCAAGACTTCCACTGTCACGAGTTTGGCAAAGGCAACATGACCGGGGATCTCCCGTGCCATGATATAGTCTCCCGTATCATAGATAATGTCGAAATCGCAGGATTGTAAAACCTCAATCAACGATGGCTGAAGGTGATCGGGAGAAACTGCAACCGTAAATGAACAAGTGTAGCGAGCCATATTTAACCCTTGGCGTCAGATAGCTAGATCATTACATAAGATCTATCCAAAGCAACCCACAAGTGGGCATCTGGAGGTACTTACTTCCTGCTTCACTCTGGCTGTGACAGCACTGAACCAGTCCACAGGCTAACACCACCTGTATGGGCTTGGTTACCAAGCTCCTATGGCGGCTATCTAAAGTAACCTACCTAGCTGTGGTCTTTGGCTGGATAGGTATACCAATAAAGTATACATACTCTTGACGGTAGATTCCATCGGGACAAACATCTGCCCATCTTTCACTTTATTCGAGGACATGATTTTGGGACAATGGGGAGAGATGTAATCAGATGAGGCGTGGATAAGAGGAAATGCTGATCGTGTTTGAGGGAGTCGAAGGCAGTGGCAAAACCACCCAAATTCAGCGATCGCGCGATTGGTTTCTCCGCAGTGGCATACTCGACAAACTGGGCAATTACCGCAAACCGCCACCTGTGATCATCACCCGAGAACCCGGAGGAACTCCCCTAGGCATAAACCTGCGTCAACTCTTGCTCCAAGAACAGTCCTCATCCCTACAACACCGCACCGAACTCCTCCTCTACGCTGCTGATCGATCGCAGCATGTTGAAGAATTGTTACAGCCTCAGCTTAACGCCGGAGCGATTATTTTGTGCGATCGCTACACCGACTCGACGATTGCTTATCAGGGGTATGGACGAGGGATAGACCTAGCCCTAATTGAGCAAATCAACCACATCGCCACAGGAGGGCTAGAAAGCGATTTAACCTTGTGGTTAGATGTTGATGTCACCATTGGCTTACAACGGGCAAGAGAACGGGGCGTCGCCGATCGCATGGAACAAGCAGAGTTAGCCTTTCACCAACGAGTCCAACAAGGGTTTGCCCAGTTAGCCTCCCAGCATCCCCAGCGAATTGTCCGGATTGACGCCAATCAAAGCCCTGACGCCGTACAACGAGACATTCAGACAGTGTTACGTCAACGGATTCAAATAGATGTCATGGAAAAATGACAAATGACAATAATCGCACAAAAACAAGCGATCGCACTCTTAGAGGGGGCAATGACAGCCAACCGCATCGCCCCAGCTTATCTATTTGTTGGTTCTCCTGGAGTCGGGCGGGCTTTAGTCGCCCGGTGGTTCATTGAACGGTTATTTTGTCAAGATATTCCCCCCCAGAAGCAACCCTTAGTCCAGAAACGCCTCCAGCAGGGGAACCACCCAGATCTCCTCTGGGTTGAACCCACCTATCTGCACAATGGCATTCGTCTATCCGCCAAAGAAGCCGCAGAAAAAGGACTCAAGCGCAAAACCCCTCCCCAAATCCGCCTGGAACAAATTCGCGAAATTAGCCAATTTTTAGGACGTTCTCCCCTAGAAGCCTCCCGCCAAATTGTGGTGCTAGAACAGACGGAAACCATGGCAGAATCCGCCGCCAATGGCTTGCTCAAAACGCTAGAAGAACCCGGAAACGCCACATTAATTTTAATCGCGCCCAGTCCCGATGCCTTATTACCCACCTTAGTATCCCGGTGTCAACGGATTCCCTTTTCTCGATTGGCACAAGACGACATGGCACAGGTGCTACAGCAAACAGGTTATCAGCAGATTCTCCAAGAACCCTCGATATTAGCCATTGCCCAAGGGAGTCCCGGAGAAGCGATCGCGGCGTTTGAACAACTGCAAGCCATTCCCCCAGAATTACTGGCAAAGTTGAACCAATTGCCCAACTCATCCCGTATGGCGCTAGAACTGGCTAAGGAAATTGATAAAACCCTTGATCCCCAAGCCCAATTGTGGTTAGTTGACTATTTACAGCATCGGTATTGGCAACACCAACCCCATACCCAGATCATTCACCAATTAGAGCAAGCGCGAACCTACTTGCTTGGATATGCTCAACCTCGATTGGTTTGGGAAGTGACATTCTTAGAGTTAAAGCGTTGATCAGTGTAGTGGCGTGGCACACCTTAATTGGTGGATTAGAGTTACATCCAGAAACCGTAGGGGCGCACAGACGTTATCCGTGTCAACTTAAGACTTTGTATGACTAGCGCTCAAAGTTTAGATCCCCCTAAATCCCCCTTCAAAAGGGGGACTTTGATTAATTTCTGGTTCCCCCCGTGCAACAAAAAGCGAAGCATCCTCTGGTCTCCCCCTTTTTAAGGGGGACGGAAGGGGGATCTACAAGGAGGGCTAGGGGGGATCTTTTATTAAGTAAGGGTTTCAGCCTTAAGTTGAGGAGAGGGCGACCCGAGTCAATTAAGAGGACTGATGTTGTGAATTAAACCAAGCGGGTCGCCCCTACAGAAATACAAAATTAATTTTAATTTCATTCGGGTTTGTCACATTACCTAATTTCCAATGACCTAATCCTATTCATGTTCATGAGAATGTCCTGACTCTTCTTGGTGATCTTGTTCCGACTGTTCATGTTCAGTTTCTGCCCCATTATGATGATGATCTCCAGATTCTGAGGTATCATTAGGGACTAAAAATTGCAATTCTGAGCGAACTTCTGTATGTCTAATTATTCCGCCCTGAAGTCCCGTCCATGACACCAACCCGGTGGCAATGATTGCCACAACTAACAAGGTTATAGGAAACCAAGAGGGAGTTTTCTTTATCCCTCGAAACAAGCCAAATAAGCTCATGACTCCTAATACCTCTAAAGCAATGAGAGCTTGCTCGGCAATGCTTCTGTGAGCGTGAATCAAGGAATGGAAAACTCTAGGCAGCGAAACCACCACTTCTTCCGCTTGCTGCCCTGCCCAAAAAACGGGAATCGTAATTAAGGCAATGATAAAAAAGCACCAATAAGTTGCCTTTTTTAAATCTTCACTATCTTTGGCTAGGGCATAAATGAGCAGAAACAAGCCAAATATAGCTCCAAGGATGGGAAAATGATTCAAAAGTAAATGGATGTGAGTCCAGCTTAAATTCATGATTTTTAACTTCAATAAATAAATGTATTTAAAAATTTAATTTATTTCATATCATGATAGAAAGCTGTTGAGAAAATTATATCTATCTAAGGAAGTAGATCTTTATGACTCTGATAAATATTCGGAATCTTCGTCTATACTTGACTTGACAAAATTGCTCTCGGCAAAGGTTTGCTTTTAGTTCACTGATTAATAAAATGTGAAAGAAAAGATAGTGATTGTATTTTTTGAATAGGTTGTATGATGAACTGGGATTACGAACTTTTGGTTATTGGGGCAGGACCCGGTGGTTTAGCAGCGGCTGAAAGCGCGGCTAACTATGGCGTCCGGGTGGCGATCGCGGAGCAAGAGCAAGTGGGTGGGACTTGTGTGGTGCATGGGTGTATCCCCGAAAAATTAATGACCTATGCGGCGGGTTTCTCCAAAGTCTTTGAACGGGCGGATGAATATGGCTGGGGTCAGGTTTCCAAGAACTTTGATTGGTGTCAATTCATGGAAGCCAGAAACCGAGATATCCAGCATCTGTGCCAAATGCATATCCAGAAGCTGGAAAAAGCTGGCGTTGAACTGATCAAAGGACATGCTAAATTTATAGATGCTCACACAGTAGATATTAATGGACAGGAGTATAAGGCGAATAAAATTTTGATTGCGGTTGGTCGAAAAGCGATAAAACCTGAGGTTTCCGGAATTGAATATGCGATTACGACGCGGAAATTTCTAGAACTGAAACATCAACCCAAACACTTGGCGATTATTGGCAGTAATTATATTGCGGTGAAACTGGCGGGGATGATGAATGGGTTAATCTCAAAAGTTACGCTAGTCATATCCGACGATAAAGTTTTGCCCGGTTGTGATCACGCTTTGCGGACAACGGTTCAAGATGAGATGACGCGGTTGGGAATTAGAATTTGCACCAATAGCCAGGTTGAGAAAATTGAGCGGGTGCAAGATTGTCTGAATTTGAGGTTATCGGGTAATAATGAACCCGTAGAGGTGGAAACCGTTGTCTGGATTAGCGATCGCGTTCCTAAGTGGGATGGATTAGGTTTAGAGAAGGCTGGAGTTGAGGTTAAGCAGGGAGCGATCGCGGTAGATGAGTACAGCCGTACCAGTCAAGCGAATATTTTCGCTGTAGGGGATTGTACCGCTAGACCCCGGTTCACGCCAGTTGCGATCGCGGCGGGTCGAGCTTTCGCCGATACAGAATTTGGTGATCATCCTCGAATTGTCGATTATGACTATGTTCCCTACGTTGTCTCGTCTCAACCGGAAGCCGCTACTGTCGGGTTAACTCAAGCGCAAGCAAAAGCGCAGTTGGGTGAAGCGGTGCGTTGTTATCAAAAAACATTCCAATCCCTTTTGGATATGAGGGCAGAATCACCGGAACAAACCCTGCTCAAACTGGTAGTTGATGGCAACTCAGATCGGATTGTGGGCGCTCAGATGGTTGGAGACTGTGCCTCTGAGATTATTCAGATGATTGCTTTAGCCATTAACGCCGGAGTAACCAAGGCAGATTTTAATCATACCATTGGTATTCATCCCTCCATCGGTGAAGAATTTTTCTGTTTATCACCGTAGGGGTTTGATTTCCAAACCCCTGTTTGGTTACCTGTTTGGTCACTTAATAACCATAGCAATCAAACCCCCAGCTAACCAGATATAGGAGACAATCGCCAGCCAAAACAGCACCCGCTCAATGATACTTTTCTTACCACCGCCGTGATGCATTCCACCCTTGTCATCCTTTTTGCCACCCCAACGCAGCCAAGCCATAACCCCAGTAACAGCGAGAAAGGCAAGATTCAGCCAGAAGGTATAGTCAATCGCAAAACGCTGTGTCTCGGCTTGACTCTGCCCCGTACTTTCTGGCAAAAGTCCCAATAGGGAAAAGCCATAGTGCATAACAATAGCTGTCGCCACCAACGCCGCTAAAAAGACAGCCAGGATATAGGATGCCATTTTCCAGCCGTAGTATTTGGCATTAATCCGAATCACCGGGAACACAACTAAATCACTAAAAATAAACGCGATTACCCCAGCAAAACTCACCCCATTGGCATAGAGAACCGAAGCCAAGGGAATATTTCCCATAGAACCGATAAAGGTAAAAAACGCCGCCACGGGTCCAATAATTGTATTTTCCAGTATCGCCAAAAATCCCGGATTCCCATCTTGTCCAGAACCGATAAATAGGAACTGAAAAAACGATCGCGGCACAAATACAGCAATAGCACCCGCCACGGTAAAGCCGATGGTTACGTCTTTCCAAACCATCTTCCATTCCATGAAATATTTGCGGGCAACCTGTTTCCATCCCTGTAGAGTTTGAATCTTCTCCTTCCAGTTAGGAACATCTTCTCCCTCATTTGCCTCGCCTTCATTGTCCCGCAGTCGTTTGCGTACCTTTCTAATTAGCTTCGTGGGGCGAGTAAACCGCACGATTAGCCACATGCAAATAATGAGTAAAAGTCCACCCACATACTCGCCGACGACGAACTGCCAACCGAGGAAAACGGCAATAATAAATCCTAACTCAACAACTAAATTAGTTGAGGCGAGTAAGAAAGCCAAGGAAGGAACAAAACCGGCTCCTTTTTTAAATAAGGATTTGGTTGTCGCTAGGGCAGCGAAACTACAGGAACTCGATATAAAGCCGAAAAACGTTCCCAAGGCGACGCTTCCTTTTCCCGCTTCACCCATGGTTTGTTTCATGCGTTCGCGGGTCACAAAAACCTGGATAGCGCTACTAATAACATAACCTAGGATAAACGCCCATAACGCTTTCCAGAAAAAGCCCAGCGAGGTTAGCACTGCCTCACTATACAGTTGCCAAAAGTTTGCATTGTTCATAATGTTTTTTTGTTTTTCATGGTCTTGTAACTACTCAACCAAACAGATTTTCCTGGTTTATTGAGAAAATCCATCAATAGCTAGATGAAATGAACTTCAACATCAACAAGCTATGATAATCACCATAAAAGAGGGGTTAGGTTATGACATCTAACTATCGGAAGATTATGATTTCTAGCTATAAACTTAATTAAGTAGAGACAATTAAGCAATTGCCTCTACTCAGGTTAACTCAAATTAGTCTGGGACAAAAGCTGACAATAAACCTCGTCATTTATACGGCTTACTGGTAAAATTTTTGATTATCACGCGCCCAATAGTCAGAACAATTTTTGGCTTGGATACTAAGAACCATACGGGGATGGACTGCACACTTTGGTTCAGCTTGCGGGTTAAAAAACCTACATTTTGTACAACAAGGATGTTGATGGCGTTTGAGTAGAGAGAATCTAAAACTGAAGAGTTTCCTCAACTTTGCAGGCTTGAGCTTAAGACCCACTACAATTAAGCCGATTCCCAAAAAGCCTAAACTGGTAAAAAGTGGTTCTACTGGGTCTGGATAGGCTTTAGGTTCATTAACAGCTATATCATTCAACGCCACTTTTGGGGAGGAAACCGTTGGCGACTCCTGGTTTTCCACGGTGTTGGCGAGTGAGTGATGGTGTTGTGGGTTGGTCTTCATGATAGTCCTCTAGGGTGTACAACTAATTTTTTTTGACTGTGGCGTTAACATTGATGAAGCTATGCACTTAGGCGAAGCCGAAAAACCGCGAACCCAGAAATCCGGCTGATTGGTGCTGATTGGTGGAGTCAAATTGCTGTCCTCTCGCCTTTTACTGTAGGAATTTGTGGGTGCGATCGCGTCCAACTAGAGAATGAGCTGTAATATCTGACTAAGGGTGGACAACGGTTTCATTTTGATTTCATTACGGGATGGATGATATGAAAATTTGTTTGGTCGAAGATGAACCCGATTTAGGCGCGGCGATTAAGCGGGCGTTGAATCAAGAGGCTTATGTAGTAGAAGGGCGGGTTTAGTCACATCCAGGTGCAAAAGGAACGATAATAGTGAAACCCGCCCCTACACCCATACACCCCTACACCCCTTAGACAAGGGTAGCCAGTGTACGATTCGCTTACCCAAGCAAATTTAAATGGATTTTTGTAACTTTTAATACATTTTGCTACAATCAAAGAATAGTAATCATAAATAAAGCGAAATAGAAAAAGCTTCTAGGGTTCCGATTTCGGATTCAATCGCTGAAATGACTGGTCCAAGAGAAGCAGGTTACCCCCAAAAGATTTTCATCCATCCTCATGGATCATAAAATCGGTAGCCCCACGGCGGGAGAAAAGCCCGGGAGATGTTGGCGAAGGCAAGATTCGTCAGTCTCCTGGGTATTTTTCCTGTTTTTTCGTGACATTAATCTGGAGAAATTTATGAGTCAGTCATTTCCATTTCAACCCCCGAATAACAACCCCAATGGATACCCCAGCGAAGCCCAACGTGCTTTAGAACGAGAACAACAGCTACCCTTAACGGGTTGGCAACAAGAAGTCAACCAAGGGTTAGACTACGGTTTAGAAGCCGCTGAAAGTATCCGCGATCGCACAATTCCTACGTTTTCGCGAGGTGAATTGCCCCACTATGCTGGGATTAATACCTTTATGAAAGCGCCCTATTTAGAAGACGTGCGTCAAGTTGGCAATTATGACGTGGCGATTATCGGGGTTCCCCATGATTCCGGTACAACTTATCGCCCGGGTACGCGGTTTGGTCCCCAAGGGATTCGTCGGATTAGTGCCTTGTATACCCCTTATAATTTTGAATTAGGTGTTGATTTACGCGAACAAATTACCCTCTGTGATGTGGGCGATATTTTTACGATCCCGGCGAATAATGAAAAGTCCTTCGACCAAATCTCCAAGGGAATTGCTCACGTTTTTAGTTCCGGTGCATTCCCGATTATTTTAGGTGGCGATCATTCCATTGGATTTGCCACGGTGCGGGGAATTTGTCGGCATCTGGGGGATAAAAAAGTGGGCATTATTCACTTTGATCGCCATGTCGATACCCAAGAAACTGATCTCGATGAACGGATGCATACCTGTCCCTGGTTTCACGCCACTAATATCAAAAATGCTCCGGCGAAAAACCTAGTCCAACTGGGAATTGGTGGCTGGCAAGTTCCGCGTCAAGGCGTCAAAGTTTGTCGAGAACGGGCTACGAATATTCTCACTGTTACCGATATTACAGAAATGGGATTAGATGCGGCAGCAGATTTTGCGATAAAACGCGCCACTGATGGGACAGATTGTGTCTGGATTAGTTTTGATATTGATTGTATTGATGCTGGATTTGTTCCCGGAACCGGGTGGCCCGAACCGGGTGGGTTACTGCCCCGTGAAGCCCTCTATCTGCTTAAGAAAATTGTCCAAAATGTTCCGGTTTGTGGGTTAGAAGTGGTCGAAGTTTCACCCCCCTATGATATTAGTGATATGACCTCTCTCATGGCAACCCGGGTGATTTGTGATACGATGGGTCATTTAGTGGTATCGGGTCAGCTTCCTCGCCAGGAAAAGCCTGATTACATTCAAATGAATTATCAAGCTGAAATGGTGGAATGGGTTTAATTCCTTTGAGTAGGAAATGGCAGAAATTGAGAAAATTGGGGGAGGAATAAAGGGTGCATGAAACCGATATGACTAAAGCATTAATTTTGACAGTCTGCCAATGGTGGGAGGAACAACCCTCTCGTCCGCAAATTGATACCATTCACCTCACCGTAGGGCAATTCACTTGTGTGGAACCTGCTAGTTTGCAATTTGCGTTTACGGCACAGACTCAAACGGGTTTTTTAGAGGGGGTAAAGTTAGCTATTCACGAAACGCCTTTGGTCGCCTTCTGTCACGCCTGTCAAGAGGAATACAAACCCGAAATCGGATTGCACTATTCTTGTCCTAGTTGTCAATCTCCGATGGAGGATATTCGTTCGGGACGAGAACTGAAAATCGATCGCATTGAATATGCTCAATCTTGTGTTGAAATGTAAGGAGGTGAGTAAACTTAAAGTTGACGGCAGAGATGTCATTTGTCATTTGTCATTTGTCATTTGTCATTTGTCATTTGTCATTTGTCATTACTTATTCAGCCTAACTAACAATGCACCAAACCGTTGAAGCTGCTTTAGAAATTAACTTACTCCACGCTAACCAAGCGGGAGCCAATCACAATCGCGCCCATTTTGATCAGTGGGGAATTACCTGTCTGAATATCATGAGTAGCCCCGGTGCGGGGAAAACAGTGCTGTTGGAGCGTACCCTAGCCGCCCTGAATCATGACTTAAAAATGGCAGTCATTGAAGGGGATATGACAACTGAATTAGACGCCGAACGGCTGCGTCAATACGGCGTTCCTGTGATTGCGATTAATACCGGACGTTCCTGTCATCTTGACTCAAAGATGGTATCAGGAGGACTTCACACGTTAGCAGCGGAATACAATCCAGCGGAATTGGATCTGGTTTTTGTCGAGAATGTCGGTAATCTGGTTTGTCCGGCTGAATTTGAAGTGGGAGAACATGGCAAGGTTGCACTGATAAGTGTCACCGAGGGAGAGGATAAACCCTTAAAATATCCAATCATGTTTCAAGAAGCAGACTGCTTATTAATTAGCAAAATCGACTTAGCCCCTTACCTGGATATTGATCTCAACTGTCTGGAATCTAACGTGCGTCAAATCAATCCCCAGGTTACGATTATTCGGCTCTCGGCGAAAACAGGTGCAGGATTAGAAACCTGGTTGACTTGGTTGAAAAATCAGGTCAAATCATCAAAATCTCTATCTAATGGATGAATCCTGAACCGCGTTGAATGGGTTATCATCCTAGAGTTCAAGTTCTAAATTCTTAATTAAGTATGTTCAGGATAATCAATAAAGTTTCGGGTAATTTTCAACGATACCGGGCGAAAAAGATACTGTCAGTTCTTTTGTCAATGGCATTAGTGGCATTGACTTGGACTGGCACATTATTTAATGCCATGCCTACAGCCCAGGCTTTAACCGTGAAAACGACACCATTTATCGTTGCTGATAGTAACCCCGTTGACGAAGTATTCGGTTCGGGAACCAGCGACCAAATTCAAGGGAAAGCCAAAGAAGATATTGGCACGATGGAACTAAATATGGGCAAAGCCAAGGAAGATATTAAAGGTGCAGCTAAGCAAGCCCAAGGGCGGGCGGAGCAAGATACAGGTCGGGTTAAAAATCGCGCTGAAGATGCAGGGTCGGATATGGAAAAGGCGTCTGACAATTTAGGCGATGCGATTAAGAGTTTGTTTGGAGAATAGTAACCTAGCCAACCTAAACGGATTGGCGAAAAACTCCTGAATAAATGGTAAAATCGGCTAGTCAATAACCGCTTTGCTGACTTCAGTAGAAATGTCCTCAGGGGCGTTTCTGCTGAATACGTTTATTTTTGCCTTATGACGGCTCTTTCCCCTATTGTTAAACCGATTAGCCAGATGAAATTAGCACCCGGCAGTGCTGTGACAATTCCTAATGTCAACTGGCAGGAATTTGAGTCCATTTTGTCAGAGTTAGGAGAAAAACGTGCCGCCAGACTTGCTTACAGCCAGGGAACGTTAGAAATTATAGTTGCTTTACCTGAGCATGAAAAACCAAAGGATATTATTTCAGATATCGTCAAGCTATTGCTTAAGGCGACAAGTAGGCGATATGAACCCTTTGGTTCAACGACGTTTAAAAAAGAAGGTGCCGCAGGCGTTGAACCAGATGCTTGTTTCTACATTCAGAATTATCAACAAATGATTGGTCGTCGCCGACTTGAACCCGATGATCCACCGCCTGATTTGGCAATTGAATCAGATGTTACCTCGAAAACAACATTGGATGCTTATCAAGCGATTGGCGTTCCCGAAGTCTGGGTTTATGATAGTGGCAAGTTAATAATTTATATTTTAATTGAAGGAGACTATAGACAATCTGATAGTAGTCCGACGTTTCCAGACATTTCGATCACCCAGGTTATCCCGGCTACCATAAAACGGTCATGGCAAGTGGGACATGTTCAGGCGTTAGAGGAATTTGAAAGCGCGATCGCAAGATGGACGTTGGAGAAGTAGGGCGGTTCAAACCGCAGCTACACAAACTAAACCCGCGCAGGCGGGTTTCACAAATTCCATTCGCCAGGGTTTGTTTGAGGTTCTTAATGAGTGTACTATTTCTCTCATGCTGCTGAGTATGGGAATTATTATCTGGTTTCAAACGCGATCGCATTCCCGGCGCTAATTTTCATCCCTCATAGGAATTCACGGAAATTCCAACATTTCAATAAAATAATTGTAGGGGCACGGCATTGCCGTGCCCTTTCAATTCCTGATAGGGATTCAGGGGAGTTTAGACCCAGTTAGGAACTTGCATGCAGAGAGAAAGATTGTTTCAATCCCTGATAGGGATTCAGGGGAGTTTAGACCCAACTTGAGCGCGAACTGATGTGCTATTGAGATTGTTTCAATCCCTGATAGGGATTCAGGGGAGTTTAGACACCTCTCCATCTCTTTCTGTCTTTCTTGGATCTGTTTCAATCCCTGATAGGGATTCAGGGGAGTTTAGACCATTTACACCCCGTAGTCGGCGGCGTGGGCAAGGTTTCAATCCCTGATAGGGATTCAGGGGAGTTTAGACCACAGTAGAACCGATTACTACAACTCACGCTGCCGTTTCAATCCCTGATAGGGATTCAGGGGAGTTTAGACGCATTGGACAGAATGCACACAATACTGGTACTGGTATGGTTTCAATCCCTGATAGGGATTCAGGGGAGTTTAGACATATTATATCTGGCGAGATCGAGGAGATTGACTAGTTTCAATCCCTGATAGGGATTCAGGGGAGTTTAGACGAACCAAGCGCCGAACCTAAAGTCAAAATAGATGAGTTTCAATCCCTGATAGGGATTCAGGGGAGTTTAGACCTAGGTACTCAGTGGATAATTGCATGGTGAGGCTGTTTCAATCCCTGATAGGGATTCAGGGGAGTTTAGACCTACCTAGTGGCATTGGCTACTATCGCTTTGAAGTTTCAATCCCTGATAGGGATTCAGGGGAGTTTAGACTGCCGACCTCTGAAACGCTTACTGTATTTAGTTTTCAAGGTACAAATCCGAGAACCTCCACTTAATATATCATTTCCAGCTTCAGCCGACAAGAGGTATCCAAAAACCAACCCATTCAAACCCAGTCCCAGTAATGCTTTCAGCGTTTCCGAGAACCTCACGCTGAGGCGAATTCCCTCAAACCCAGATGAGACAAGAAATACAGCCCAAAAATCAGACTCGCCAAAAAAAACACCTACCCCCTCTCGGATTTCATCGAAAATTGGGGTTGGTAAGGGGGCGAATGGAAACCCCTGTCATTTATGTATGGGGCGGGTTTAGTCACATCTAGGTGCAACCGAAAAGATAGTTGTAAAACCCGCCCCTACACAATCTCCCTTGACTCTCCTTTCGACTGGAGACTTTATCCTATAAATATACACCATTCAGACGTGCCATTGCTCCCCTGTATCAACTTCAGCCACACCCCTCACCCATCCTAGTTTTCAGCTAGGAGAACCCAGAGCCCCAGACGCCCCATGGCGCGTCTCTACAAACTGCTACTACCAGGAGTTAACCATGGAAACCAGCCATCTACGACTACAAGGAATGGGTTGCGCCTCTTGCGCCGCCACCATTGAACAAGCCATACAAGGTGTTCCTGGCGTTGTTGACTGTAATGTTAACTTTGCCATGGAACAAGGAACTGTAACCTATAATCCCAAAGCGACAAATTTGGACACCATCCAACAAGCCGTCGCCGATGCAGGATATGGGGCGCACCCCTTAGATACCACCCAAATGGGTGAAGACACCGACGCCGAAAAAGCCGCACGGGAAGCCCATCAACGGGATCTCAAACGTAAAGTTATCGTCGGCGGCGTTATTAGTCTCCTCCTCGTCGTTGGTTCACTTCCCGCCATGACAGGGTTGCACATTCCCTACTTTCCCTCCTGGCTGCATAATGCTTGGGTGCAACTGGCTTTAAGTACACCTGTACTGTTTTGGTGTGGTCAATCCTTCTTTATCGGCGCGTGGAAAGCCTTTAAACGCCATGGCGCGGATATGAATACGCTGGTAGCGCTGGGGACAGGTTCTGCTTATTTATATTCTCTATTTGTTACCTTTTTCCCTGGCTTTTTAATCGCCCAAGGCTTGTCACCGGATGTCTATTACGAACCCGCTGCCGTGATTATTACCCTCATTTTATTAGGGCGACTGTTGGAAAATCGGGCAAAGGGTCAAACCTCAGAAGCGATTCGTAAGTTAATGGGATTACAAGCGAAAACAGCGCGGGTAGTCCGTAAAGGGGAAGAGGTCGATATTCCCATTGAACAGGTGATCGTCGATGATGTTATTGTCGTGCGCCCTGGGGAAAAGATTCCCATCGATGGAGAAGTAGTTGATGGCGCTTCAACGATTGATGAATCCATGGTAACGGGTGAACCTATCCCGGTAAAAAAACAAGCTGGCGATGAAGTGATTGGCGCTACGATTAATAAAACCGGGAGTTTTAAATTCCGCGCCTCACGAGTGGGAAAAGATACCGTATTGGCGCAAATTGTCAAATTAGTGCAAGAGGCGCAAGGGTCAAAAGCCCCGATCCAGAAACTCGCGGATCAAGTCACAGGCTGGTTTGTACCCGTTGTGATTGCGGTTGCGATCGCGACGTTTGTGATCTGGTTTAATGTCATGGGTAATATTACCCTTGCCACGATTACGACGGTTGGGGTTTTAATTATCGCTTGTCCCTGTGCCTTAGGATTAGCTACCCCGACATCAATTATGGTTGGCACCGGCTTAGGCGCAGAAAACGGCATTTTAATTAAAGGCGGAGATAGTTTAGAACTTGCCCATAAACTTCAGGCAATTGTCCTGGATAAAACAGGCACAATTACCCAAGGTAAACCCAGTGTAACTGACTATGTTACCGTAAAAGGAACCGCCAATCGTAATGAAATAAAACTCCTCCGATTAGCCGCAGCTGTGGAACGGCTTTCGGAACATCCGTTAGCCGAAGCCATCGTTGATTATGCCAAACTCCAAGGCGTTGAATTCCCCTTACCCGACGTACAAAACTTTGAAGCCGTTACGGGAATGGGGGTGCAAGGAGAAGTGGAGAATCACCTGATCCAAATTGGCACTCAACGCTGGATGAATGCACTCGAAATTGAGATCCAATCCCTACAATCTCAGAAACAAACCTGGGAAGCGGCGAGCAAAACAACGGCTTGGATTGCTGTGGATGGTAAGATTGAGGGATTAGTCGGCATTGCTGATGCGTTAAAACCTTCTTCTGTTGAGGCGGTAAAGAAACTGCAACGCCTGGGGTTGCAAGTGGTGATGTTGACAGGAGATAATCAACAAACAGCAGACGCGATCGCACGAGAAATTGGTATCCAGCACGTCTTTGCCGAAGTGCGCCCGGATCAGAAATCCGATGTCATCCGATCCCTGCAAACCGAACCGATCAAGAAAAATCCAAATCATGCCCTAGAAAAGCGTGAATTATCAAACCGGATTGTTGCCATGGTAGGCGATGGAATTAACGACGCCCCAGCCTTAGCCCAAGCGGATGTGGGAATTGCCATTGGTACGGGTACGGATGTGGCAATGGCGGCTAGTGATATTACGTTGATTTCCGGTGACTTAAACGGCGTTGTCACCGCGATTCAACTTAGCCACGCCACGATGCGAAATATTCGCCAAAATCTCTTTTTTGCTTTTGTGTATAACACAGCCGGGATTCCGATTGCGGCGGGAATTCTTTACCCGTTTTTTGGTGTATTGTTGAATCCGATTATTGCCGGGGGAGCTATGGCGTTGAGTTCTGTTTCTGTAGTCACTAATGCGTTACGGTTACGGAATTTTAATCCCCAAATTATCAGCGATCGCCTGTAGGGGCGACCCGCTGAAATCAATGAACAACTCGAATCTATTCAACTTTATCGGGTCGCCCTTTACTAACAAAAGAGGAATCAAAAAATGTCAACCAAACCCAAAGTTTTAGCCTATCTGATTAGTTTAGGACTTTTAGGCGGAGTTGCTGCCAACCCAGCGACGGCTGAAATGCCAGAACCTCAGTCCCAGCCAACCAGCCAGTTCCGCCAAATTGAGCAACCGTTACCGCTAAAAGTGGGTGTCACAGTAGGGGGGTTAGCCTTAATTAGTGCCGAACTCTGGTGGTTTTTATTCAGCAAAAATAAATCCAATAAATCCTGATTGAATAACCGGCGCTAAAGCGCAAATACGAACTAGCTAAAAGTGGGGGTTACATTAGGGGGGTTAGCTTTAATTAGTGCCGAACTCTGGTGGTTTTTGTTGAGCAAAAATAAATCTAATAAATCCTGATTGAATAACTGGCGCTAAACTGAAGTTCCCCCCATCCCAATTGACTCAAGAAGCCTAAACCCAGACTATGTAAGCATTTTAGCAATTTCGTTCCCTCAAATCGTACCCATGTATATTTAAGATTTTCTTAATAATCTTGGGAGAAAATCTGTGGGATAATTGTAGTCATGTACATCGAACGTGTTCCTAACAGAAATTCTCCCCCAGCTATCCTACTTCGCGAGTCCTACCGCGAAGGAAAGAAAGTGCGTAAACGGACTCTAGCGAACCTGTCCAAATTGCCGGATGAAGCCGTAGACGGCTTAAAAATCCTTCTCAAAGGAGGCAAAGCCATTGAAGACATCGAAGAAGCGTTTAATATAGTTCGTTCTCGCCCTCACGGTCACGTTGCTGCCGTACTAGGAACAATAAAAAAAATCGGATTAGACTCAATCATCAGCAGCGAAAACACACGTAACAGACGATTAGTGCTATCGATGATAGCGGCGCGGATTATTGCCCCTAAGTCGAAATTAGCCACAGCGAGAGGATTACAAGAGGCAACCAAACTATCCAGTCTAGGAGAACGATTGGGATTGTCTGGGACGGACGAAGATGAACTCTATTTAGCCATGGACTGGCTATTGTCTAGGCAAGAGGAGATAGAAAACAGTTTAGCAGCTATCCATCTGGTAGAAGGAACATTAGTCCTCTATGATGTCAGCTCAACATATTTTGAAGGAAAAACTTGTCCTCTCGCCAAATTCGGGTATAATAGAGACAAGAAAAAAGGCAAACTGCAAATAGTATTTGGATTATTATGTAACGCCCAAGGATGTCCCATTTCTGTAGAAGTGTTTGAAGGAAACACAGCCGACCCTAGTACATTAACCCAACAGATAGAAAAAGTCCGCACTCGGTTTGGATTAAAGAAAATAATCTGGGTGGGGGACAGGGGCATGATAACACAAGCTAGAATCAGAGAAGACCTGAAGGAAACAGCAGGAGTAGATTGGATAACGGCGCTGCGTTCAAGCCAAATCCGGAAACTGGTGAACCAGTCGTACATACAACTGTCTCTATTTGATGAAAAAGATCTAGCTGAAGTTACCTGTGAAGACTATCCGGGAGAAAGATTAGTCGCCTGTCGGAATCCCTTCTTAGCTGAAGAAAGAAAGAGAAACCGAGAAGAGTTATTACAAGCCACGGAGCAGAAATTAGATAAAATAGTCAGCGCCACATCACGGCAAAGATGTCCGTTAAGGGGTGAAGCAGAAATTGGACTGAAAGTCGGTGAAGTAATCAACAAGTATGGTGTGGCAAAACATTTCAAAATTCAGATAACTCCCGATAGCTTCTCTTACCAAAGAAACAGTGAAAGTATCAATGAAGAAGCCACATTAGATGGCTTATATGTAGTGAGAAGTTCCGTACCCGAAGAAACACTGAATGCCGAAGATACTGTCAAAGCCTATAAGAGTTTATCCAAAGTTGAGCAAGCCTTTCGCAGCTACAAAACCATTGATTTAAAGGTGCGTCCTATCTATCATCGCACCAGTGATAGGGTTAAAGCCCATGTTTTCTTATGTATGTTGGCATATTATGTGGAATGGCACATGCGTCGATGCCTAGCCCCGATTCTTTTCGATGAAGATGATTGGGAAAATGCTCTTGAGTTACGCAAAGGAATTGTGAACCCTTCGACGAAGAGCCATTCAGCTTCTGCCAAAGCCCAAAGAAAACGGACAGCCGATAACTTACCCGTGCATAGCTTT
>NZ_JAVKEA010000007.1:0-33964 GCF_040221695.1 Coleofasciculus sp. E2-BRE-01
GAGTATAGTCCAGATTATAACTTAATTGAATTAGTCTGGCATTCAGCAAAAGAATATATTGCTAATCGGCTTTTTGAATCCATTGAAGAGTTAGAATCTTTGTTGCATCAACTTTTAAATGAAGACAAGCTAGTTATTAACTGGGGACGCAAACTGAAAAATAAGGGTAATGCTCTTATCACAGTTTAAATGCATGACAGCTTACCAGATATTGAAGCAGGTAAACCTGTGGATATGTCCAGGGTTTATTTGTATGCGGTACGGCGCAAGATGGAACGAGATATTAAAGCCGAACGCACGTTTACATCGTTGGCAGATAAGCTTTATTTTCTCTGTGAGTTGGCGTGGGAGATGTTGTCAACGGATCAGATGAGTCTCAATTATCGGCAATTTCCTGATCGCATTCGTCGGTTATTTGGTTCAGTGGTTCAGGAGGAAAAGGATTTAGACCATTGGCATTATGACATGATGGGGCAATCGATGCTAGTTCGGAATGCGGATGGCGATTATACTCCAGCACATCGTTCGCTATTGGAATTTTTTGTGGCGTATAAGTTTGCTGCTGAGTTGGGGGTATTGGCGGCTGATCTTACTAAGTTGGCTCAAGCCCAATCTGATATTAATGCAAGTGCTACGCCTGAAAATTATACCTGGTCATCTTATTTTCATCGTCAGATAAATGAGGCGGGGACGATGATTCCCATTGCGCCGTTAAAGGGATTTAAGAGTGAGCCATTATCGCATTTACGCCAGACATTAGGACAAGCAAAGTTGACGAAGGCGGTGATGGATTTGATTATACCGATGGTTGACCTAACCCCCAAAGATCAATCGCCGCTTCTGGAAATTCTGGAAGCGACTAGGGGTAAAAGTGAAAATGAAGTGGGATATGTTGGGGGAAACGCAGCGACGCTACAGGTGAAGGTGGCTCAGTGGGAATTGGCAGGTAAAGATCTCAGTCGCGCAGTTATTAAAGGCGCTGACTTTACAAGTGTCAGTCTGCGCCGTGTTAATTTTACTGAGGCGAATCTGGCTGATTCTGTTTTTACTAAAGTCTTGAGTAGCTTTGCATCCTTGGCATTTAGCCCAGATGGTAAATGGCTAGCGACGGGTGATAGTGATGGCATGGTTCGCTTGTGGGAAGCTGCGAGTGGCAAAGAAATTTTGAGCTGCAAAGGACATAACAGTTGGGTATACTCCGTAGCTTTCAGTCCTGATGGTCAAATTCTTGCTAGTGGTAGTATTGACAATCTGGTAAGGCTGTGGAGTGCTAGCAGTGGTGAATGCCTCAAAACCTTACAATGTCATACTGATGTGGTACGTTCATTTGCCTTTAGTCCTGATGGTCAGATTCTTGCGAGTGGTAGTGCAGACAATCTAGTCAAGCTATGGAGTGTCAGCAGTGGTAAATGTCTCAAAACCCTAAAAGGTCATACTGGTCGAATATACTCCGTAGCTTTTAGTCCTGATGGTCAGATTTTTGCAAGTGGTAGTATCGACAATCTGGTTAGATTATGGAGTGTTAGCAGTGGTGAATGCCTCAAAACCCTGCAAGGTCATACTGATCGAGTATGGTCAGTTGCCTTTAGTCCATCGGGTGAGATACTTGCCAGTGGTAGTGATGACCAAATGGTAAGACTATGGAATGTTCAGACAGGTCAGTGTCTGAACATACTGACAGGACATACAAATCGGATACGTTCACTTACCTTCAGTCCTGACGGTCAGACTCTTGCTAGTGGGAGTTATGATGCAACAGTGAGACTATGGAATATCAGCAATGGTGAATGTCTCAAAACCTTACAGGCACATACCAATTCGATATTATCAGTTACCTTCAGTCCATCAGGTGAAATACTTGCCAGTGGTAGTGATGACCAGACGGTGAAGCTATGGGATGTTAGCACTGGCGAGTGTCTGAGAATCTTGCAGGGACATATCAATCCGGTGCATTCCGTCGCCTTCAGTCCAGACGATAAAATACTTGCTAGTGGGAGTGATAACGGAATGTTGACGCTATGGGATGTTAATGATAACAGCTTCATAGTAAGTCTAAGTTATACAAATCCGGTACATTCGGTTGCCTTCAGTCCAGACGGTAAAATACTTGCCAGCGGGAGTGATAACGGAATGTTGACACTATGGGATATTATTAATACTCTCATGTTTCAGCCCCCCTTAAAAGAGCTAACGGACGAAATTGTCATACATCACCGCAAAACTCTTCAGGGGCATACAAATTTAGTGCATTCAGTTGCCTTTAGTCCAGACGGTAAAATACTTGCCAGCGGTAGTGATGACCAAACAGTTAAGTTATGGGATATTAACAGTCGTAAATGTATCAAAACGTTTCAAGGACATACAAATCTGGTGCATTCAGTTGCCTTTAGTCCAGACGGTAAAATCCTTGCTAGCGGGAGTTACGACCAAACAGTGAAGCTATGGGATGTTAGCAGTGGCAAATGTCTCAAAACCCTGCCTTGGCATCCTGAATGGGTACGAGCAGTTGCTTTTAGTCCAGATGGTAAAATACTTGCCAGTAGTTGCGATGATGGAATAGTTAGATTATGGGATATCAGTAGTGGTGAATCCCTGAGCAAGTTACAGGGGCATACCAATTCAGTATTATCAATCGCCTTTAATCCTGAAGGCAAAACACTCATCAGTGGGAGTGCCGATCAAACCCTTAGATTATGGGAGGTTCGTACTGGTGAGTGCTTAATCAATTTGCAGGGACATACCAGTGTAGTAGAATCAGTCGCCTTCAGTTCGGATGGAAAAATGGTTGCCAGTTGCAGTAAAGATGAGGCAATTAAACTTTGGGATGTTAACACAGGCAAATGCCTCCGAACTCTGACAGATAGACCTTATGAGGGCATGAATATTACAGGCGTTATAGGTTTAACCGAAGCCGAGAAAACCACACTCAAAACTTTAGGCGCAGTAGAACTAACACAAGATTAAGAATTTGGGAACCCGCGAAGGCGGGTTTTGTTTGTGTAGCTTCGGTTACCCTACGGGAAGCCGCTCCGCGTCTACAACCGCCCAGCCAGTAGGTTGGATTGAGGCTTAAACACCCTCACACCCCAGCACTGAAAATTTGATTAACCGTCAAATTAAACTCTGGAAAAGTTGCCGACACAATCCGCTCATCTCCTCGGAACTGCGTCACTTGGTACACACCATCAACGAGTTGATAAACCGAAAACGTCGGTTGCTTAGGATTACCAATATAACGCCTACCGCCTAATCCCAGATAGTCTAAAATCCAATACTCAGGAATGCCCATCGCCTCATAATCTTCCAATTTCAGGGCATAATCATCGCTCCAATTCGTGGAAACCACTTCTATAACCAAACGGATAGAAGTCCCAAACATAATGATAGATTCATTGTCCCAGCGAGGTTCGTTGTTCGCCACACCCATCTTATCTAAAACAATGACATCAGGTTCATAACTTGACTCGCGTCCAGGTTTAACCACACATGCTTTCGGTATAAAATAAGGCAGTTGAGACCGCCGAATTTCCAGGAACAGTTCCCCAGATGTAAACCCAGCGACTTCTGAATGTTTCCCCCTTGGTTTAGGTACTGCAATAATTACCCCGTCGTGCAATTCGTAGCGATACTCTGGATTCTCTGGATACCAGTCAATAAATTCGTCAAATGTTAATTGTTTTGGTATAGCTTGAATCATCGTCTCACAACCTTAGCAATACCTTAATCTTTCAATTCTTACACACCGGAACTGAAATCTTACTTGGTCGTTGGTGACTGGCAGCGCGGACAAAAATGAGACGAACGCCCGGACAACTTAATCCTCTCAATTGGGGTCTCACAGACGCGACAAGGCTTTCCTGTGCGACCATAGACCCAAGCGACTCCACTGTAGTTGCCATTGACACCCTGGACATTGAGGAAGCTGCTGAAGGTTGTGCCACCCGCCTCAATGCCCGCTTTTAACACTTGAATAATCCCTTGGTGCAGACATTCAATTTGGTCTACACTTAATCGGGCGCAAACGGTTTGAGGATGAATCCCACTCACGAATAAGGCTTCATCAGCGTAGATATTCCCCACACCTGCAACCAGGGATTGGTCAAGGAGGGCGGTTTTGATCGAACGCTGAGACGTTTTCAGCTTCTGAGTCAAATACTCTGGAGAGAAAGCTTCTGAGAAGGGTTCAGGTCCTAAATTTTGCAATCCCGTGATAATGCGATCGCACGTTTCCCCAGGCGGCACCCACCACATCCGACCAAAGGTTCGTTGATCCACAAAGCGCAATTCCTGTCCTTGAGGAAAAAACAAGCGCACTCGCGTATGCTTCTGTAAGGGTTCCGTTTGCTGAATCCATAAAAGTTGCCCACTCATCCGCAGATGCACCCCTAACCACCCAGCATTCCCCTCTTCAGAGTGGCTAAGTTGAGCCAGCAGATATTTACCCCGTCGATGCCAATCGGTAATTCTCGTCTGCTTCACACCTTCCCAAAATGCCGCCACAGAAACAGGGTAGGCGATGGTGCGCGGGAGCAACACATCCCCACCCTGAATAGCCTGGGTACAAGTAATTTGCTTGAGACCCAGACGAATTGTTTCCACTTCCGGCAATTCAGGCACGGCTTCGGGTGATTCCGTTCCGTTACTTCTTCTTCTTCTTCCCTGGTGCCACGACTACCAGTTCGTTTTCAGCAAAGTTATTGGTATTAATGCCAGCATAGTTGACTTTATCGAAACGGACGATGACAGGATAGATAATGCCGCTCTTGTCTACGGTTGCTACCGTTCCGACATCGTTATACCAATAGGATTCTTTGCGTTTAATCCGAACTTTTGCGCCGCGTGTTACTTCTGCCATATCAATTTTTCCCTTACGAATCTAGTTTTACAGCGTACTACTGGATGAGGGGTGTCTGCTTACTCTTTATTTTAAGTTTTATTACAAAGATGGGTGGAGAAACGCCTTGTTTCCAGAGATAGAGAGAGATAGGGCAGATGCTGGGGGGCGAAAGCTGGTGGAGATGGGGAAGCGGGGGAAGCGGGGGAAGCGGGGGAAGCTGGGGAAGTTTATATGACCTGCTTCTGTTTCCCTACACCCCATACCCTACACCCGACACCCCATACCCGACACCCCATACCCGACACCCCATACCCGACACCCCATACCCGACACCCCATACCCGACACCCCACACCCCATACCCGACACCCCACACCCCATACCCCACACCCTTTTGAACCTAATCCCGCCATCGCACTTGTACGAAATAAGCAGGTCGTCCCCAGATATCGGAGGTATCGCTAATATCCTCAACAGCCAGATTAAAAGGAATCGCCGTGGTGAGGTAGCGTTGAGCCAGAATACCAATGTCAGGGGTAAGTTGGGTGGCTGTAGCGGTGGCTAGACCTAAACCAATCAGTTGTTCAATCGGACCACGGGGTAGGAGGAGATGAGCGCCGAGGGCTAATCCAGCCGTTAACATCATGCCAACGGAGAGATTCGTACCGCAACGAGGATGTACTGCTAAATTCCATTCCCCTTGGGTGAGACGATTCAACGCCAGAGGAACCGCACGTCTCAAGTCCGATACATTCACCTCACCATAGAGGTAAAATCCTTGTTCAGTAGATAAACCACCTAAAGTATCATTATCCATCTCATGCACGGTGGTAGCTGTACCCGCACGACTGCTACCAGGGCGTGACGTATAGTTGGCATTGGCTAAATCAGCCAAAACCCAAACCGTTGCATGTTCAAGAGCATGAACCTGACGCAACATTAACAGTTCTTTTAAGCCTGGTACGAAAGGCAGTTGCTTGAGTAAGTCTGTATCTTGACTGGGATAGGGTGTAGGAACGTTAAAATCCCACGTCTGAGCAGAAGTCGTATAAGTCATAGCAGGATGTACTCTCAAACTCGCCGATATTCTTTTCACTGTAGCGTTGGTTGTTGGAGAAGTCAGGAAAAATATACCATTGCTCCCAGACGTACCATGGCACGTCTCTACATTGCTTCCCCAGCTCCCTCTGCTCCTATAACGACGCGATACAATACCAGGTAAGCATCTAGACACCGTACATCTTAGTTCGTGCCTGTAACAAAGATTGGTGTCAATACTGCTTGGATAAGACTGATCCCCCCTAGTCCCCGGAGAATAAAAAGCATAAGCAACATCTGGCTTCCCTGTGTAAAAAAGTGAAGCCTCCTCTGGCTTCCCTGTCAAACCAAAACGAACCCTTCTTTAACTTTCACCTTTTGAAGAGAAAGGCAAGGGGGATCTATAAGGGAAGAGGGAGATCTGAATTTGACAGATGTGCCATGGCACGTCTCTAGCTAACGTTTGACGTTTGACTTACCTCATGAGTAATTTTCCAGACTTATCCAGCCACGGTTTCAGGGTTGTTCGAGAATTAGGTCATAATCGCGCCGGTGGGAGAGTCACCTACCTAGCGGTGCCAATTCCGCCCCTGACGTCAGAGGGAACGCTGAAAGAACCTGTTGTGATTAAACAGTTTCAGTTTGCCCAAAGTGAGGCACATTGGTCAGATTATGACGCCATCGAACGGGAAATTCAAGTGTTACGTGGCTTGAATCATCCAGGAATTCCCCGTTATTTGGATTCATTTCAAACTGAAACGGGGTTTTGTTTAGTCCAGGATTATAAAAAAGCCGCGTCTTTAGCGGTGCGGCGTAGTTTTGATCCGGCTGAGATTAAGCAAATTGCTGTTTCATTACTCAATATTCTCATTTATTTACAAAATCGCATTCCGCCAATTAGTCATCGGGATATTAAACCGGAAAATATCCTAGTTGATGATGAGTTGAATGTCTACCTGGTTGATTTTGGCTTGGCGCATATCGGCGGGAGTGAAATTGCCATGAGTAGTGTGGCGAAGGGGACAATTGGGTTCATTGCGCCGGAATTGCTGTTTAATCAACAAGTGAGTGAAGCTTCGGATCTCTATGGCTTAGGCGCAACGCTGATTTGTTTGCTCACAGGTATTGCTTCAACTGATATTAATCAGTTAATTGATGAAGACTATCGGATTAATTTTAAACATCGGGTTCCTCGGTTGAGTTTGCGGTGGATTGAGTGGCTGCAAAGGATAGTTGAACTGAAACCGAAAGACCGTTTTCTGGATGCAGAAACCGCTTTAGAGGCGCTGAACCCGATTTATGTGATTCGGGTGCCGGAGGTAAATCTCAATGTCCCGTGTTTGGAAGTCACGGCGAAGAAATTGGGGGGAAAGATAACCAAAAAGGTCATTTTGACGAACTCTGTTCCTGATACGGTATTAGAAAGCCGTTGGCAAATCGCTCCTCATTTGAGTGATCCGCCCCACACGCCTGATTTTCATGAATGGATTTACCTTGAACAAACTCATTTTGTCAGCAATCAAGTGCTGTGTAAAATTACCGTTGATACGCGCAAGCTGATGGCAAATAAGCTGTATGAACGGGAGATATTAATTCATAGTAATTCCCATCCGGAAACCCAAAGCTTAATGCTAAACGTGAAGACAGCACCTGTACCGATTCCGGCGAAGAAATTTCCCTATTTTTCAGTTGGATTATTAATTTTCTTTGCTGCTGCTGCAACTTGGGTTGAAGCCATGGCATGGGATGGTATTGTACGTCATAGTGGCACAGTCGGTGTTGCGATCGCAGTTTTCATTTCGGTGTTAGTGGCGGGATTGGGACTCGTGGCGGCGATTACGTCGGGGTGGATTAGTCAGGGGATGGCAAAGGTGCGATCGCGGTTTGGGGTTAAGGTGAAAGCCTTAGATACCGTAGCGGCTGTTTTTTTTGCGGGTGTCGCGGCGATATTTGTGGCACGATTTGGCGCTCAATTCCGAGCGACGGATATGGCAATTGCGGCATTTGCGGCGGTGGATGCGGTGGTATTTATGGCGGCGTTTGAAGGGGAAGGAGTTGCTCAAAGTTGTGTGCAACGGGGGTTTAGTCAAGGGTTGGCGTTTGGGGTTTCTGTCTTATCCGCCGCCTTGGGAATTAGTTTAGGAATGGCTTTAAAGTTAGGGGTAGTTAATGGGATGGTTTTGGGGGCAATTTTAGGCACAGGTTTTCCTTTAGCTACGTTAATTTTATATCCCCCATTGGATCGGGCGAAACGGATTGCCCGTTATCGCAAATTTGAGCGGAATTTAATTAAACCGTAATCCTTTTGTCACTTCCCCCTCATCCCCTAACCCCTTCTCCCACCGAGGGAGAAGGGGAACCATTACTCCCAGACGCTGCAAAAGCACGTCTCTACATCTCCCTAGAAATAACCGCTATGAAATTCGATGAACTGGATGCCAAAATGCGGGTTTATGAAACCGCCCATGATCACTGTGTTTTACCCGGATTATATATGATAGCGCGGTTAGATGGGCGCGGGTTTACTCGGTTAACGCGGGAGGTGCATCCATTTTCAGCCCCCTTTGATCAACGGTTTCGAGATGCGATGATTCTCACCGTAGAACATCTAATGAATTGCGGGTTAAAGGTTATCTATGGATATACTCAAAGTGACGAAATATCCCTGCTTTTTGATGTCGCTGAATCTGCCTTTAATCGTAAATTACGCAAGCTGAACTCTGTGTTAGCTGGAGAAGCCAGTGCGAAATTTTCATTGATATTGGGGACAGTGGCGTGTTTTGATTGTCGCCTTTCTCAATTACCGACAATCGAAACAGTGGTTGATTATTTTCGTTGGCGACAAGAAGATGCCCACAGAAATGCGTTAAACTCTCATAGTTATTGGTGTTTGCGGAATGATGGCAAAACTGCCCGACAAGCCACAGCGAGGTTAGAACGGTTATCGGTGGCGGATAAGAATGAATTGTTATTCCAGCATGGGATTAATTTTAATCATCTACCGAATTGGCATAAACGAGGGGTAGGATTATATTGGGAAACCTATCAAAAGCCGGGATTGAATCCCCTGACAGATGAGACAACCGAAGCCACGAGAAAACGGATTCGACAGGAGTTCAATCTACCGATGAAAGACCAATATAGTCAGTTTATTCGCGATTTGTTAAGGGAAATTAATCCGTCTTAGGTTAGACGAACGGTATCAATGACATAAGACAAATGACCAACCATGAACGATTTCCAGATATTAAAACGAATTTTTAATGCCTTTGACCCCTTTCGCCCCTTACCCCCTGGTGATCCAACTTACGTGGATTGTGAAGAGGTGCGGGGCGATTGTGATATTTTAATTGAATTAGGGCGATCCATTTTATTATCAGATAGAGTTACCTGCAATCTCTATGCCGGACATCGGGGGGCGGGAAAATCAACGGAATTGCTGCGGCTGAAAGCTGACTTGGAACAGCAGAAGTATTATGTAGTGTACTTTGCCGCTGATGATGAGGATATTGACCCAGAAGATGCCCAATATACGGATATTTTATTGGCGTGTACGCGGCGGTTATTAGAAGCGTTGAAAGATAATGCTAAACCTGACCCGTTATTGAATTGGTTGAAATATCGCTGGGGTTCCTTAAAAGACTTGGCGCTAACCGACGTTAAATTTGAGAGTTTGAATCTGGAATCGCAGATGTTACAATTTGCCAAATTAACCGCCAATTTAAGAGCGGTTCCCAGTACGCGGCAAAAGATTCGAGAACAGGTGGATGCGAATACCGTCTCCTTGATTGAGGCATTAAATGAGTTTATCACTGATGCCAAGCACAATTTACCCTGGGGTTGTTCCGAATTAGTCGTAATTGCCGATAACTTAGATCGGATTGTGCCGATTTATGAACCCAACGGGAAACGCAGTAATCATGATGAGATTTTTATTGACCGTTGTGAACAACTGAGTAAATTAAATTGTCATACCATTTATACTGTGCCGATTTCTATGGTTTATTCAGATCGAGGAACTGTGTTAGAAGATCGGTACAGTAAAGCACAAGTATTACCGATGATCATGGTACGCCAACCCACAGGCGAACCCTATACCAAAGGGATTGACAAGTTAAAGGAATTAATTGATAAACGCATTCGCCATAGTGTGCCGGATTTAACCCTGGAACAAGTATTTGAGGATACCAATACCGTCGAACAAGTCTGTTTAATTAGTGGCGGTCATGTGCGAAACTTAATGCTATTAATGAAAACCAGTTTACAGCGCAGTCCTCGTTTACCTATTGCCAAGAAAGCTGTGCGTCGGGCGATTACCGAATTGCGAGAAACCTATCGCACAGCGGTGAATGAACCGGAATGGATGATGTTGGCACAAGTTGCCAAAACCAAACAGATGCCGAATCAAGATGAATATCGCAAACTGTTATTTAATCGCTGTATTTTAGAATATCGATATTTAGATGAAGGGGGAGAGATTAAAGTTTGGCATGATGTGCATCCGTTAATTTATGGAATTGAGCGTTTTCAATCCGCATTGAATCAACTTTTGTAGTTTGTAGTAATGGCTTTAGCCTATCATCGTATCGCAGAGCAGGTATTCATTGGTGTTAACTTAACGTTGCAATCCTAAATAATAAATCCCCCCTAGCCCCCCTTCGTAAGGGGGGAACAAGAAACAAGAAAAAGGGAAACCATGAAATTACTCAAAACTATTTTTTGGAAACAACAATTAGCGAGTAGGGTGGGTTAGGCGGAATCTAATTGGCGTGATAATCCTTTAATGAACTATCCGCCGTAACCCACCGATATAAGTTCTGGATTCATTTGAACGGAACAGAAGATAAAGCTGGATAGGTTATTGCCTAAAAACATCGTAGCCCGTAGGGTGGGTAATGCCCACCTGATATTTTGGTAAAATAGTGGCATAAATTTGACAATTAAACCGGGCGCACGTCGGTCATCCGTGTCAACTTAAGGTAGAAAACCAATGCTGGTAAGGTTTTAAGCTGTGTCTATCTACTCCTTGACATTTTCCGCCTCATCCCCTAACCCCAACTCCGGACCTGGGGAGAAGGGGAACCGGATTCTCTTACTCCCCTCTTGCTCCCCTCTCCCAAGCTTGGGAGAGGGGCTGGGGGTGAGGGGTTGAGCTTAAGTTGACACCAATGCACGTCGGTGCGCCCCTACGGTTTCTGAACAGAATATATCAGCATCACAGCAATGATCCGAAACCTGACCGAATGGGATGAAGACGACAAGGGCGACGCCGAGGACGAATATGAAGCCCTGCGGCGTTCTTTGAGTTGGACAGAAGGGTTTGGTTTGCTGTTTGTTGATTGTACTCCCGCCACAGCCGAGAAATTAATTAAGGATATCAAGCAGGATTTACCGCAAAAAATAATCGAGGTTTTACGTCTTACCGAACCGATTGAGAATCTCTATACCGAAATTGCCGCGTTACCGAATCGGGATAGTATCGATATCTTATTTATTCAAGGGTTAGAGCATTCGATTTATGACTATGAAAAGACAATCAAAGATAATACAGAACGCCACAACTATTCATTGTTTTCTGTGCCGCGTTTATTAGGATATCTGAACCTACAGCGAGAATCATTTCGCGACCATTTTAATATCTGTTTTGTCTTTCTCCTGCCTAAATTTGCCCTCACTTATTTCAACCGCCGCGCCCCCGACTTCTTTGACTGGCGTTCTGGCTTGTTTAAATTGGAGAATCGAGGTGAGTTTGCTTTAGCAGAATTATCCCAAGGAGAAGATGAGTTTTGGTGGAACCAAGGGTATCAGCAAGCTATGGCTGGGGATTTGGTAGACGCAATTGTTTGCTGGGAAAAAGCGTTAGATATTGCCCCGGATTCCTACATCGCTTGGCACGCCAGAGGTATTACCCTAGATGCGTTAGGACGATTTGAGGAAGCAATCGCGAGCTACGATAAAGCCTTACAATTTAAACCGGATGACCCTGAAGCCTGGAACAACCGGGGTATGACCCTATTTAAGTTAGGAAGATTTGAAGAAGCGATCGCTAGCTACGATAAAGCCTTACAATTTAAACCGGATGACCCTGAAGCCTGGAACAACCGGGGTATTGCCCTATTTAAGTTAGGAAGATTTGAAGAAGCGATCGCTAGCTACGATAAAGCCTTACAATTTAAACCTGATAAAGATGAAGCCTGGAACAACCGGGGTTTTGCCCTAGATGAGTTAGGAAGATTAGAGGAAGCGATCGCTAGCTACGATAAAGCCTTACAATTTAAACCGGATAAACATGAAGCCTGGAACAACCGGGGTATTGCCCTATTTAATTTAGGACAATTAGAGGAAGCGATCGCTAGCTACAATAAAGCCTTACAATTTAAACCGGATAAAGATGAAGCCTGGTACAACCGGGGTATTGCCCTATTTAATTTAGGACAATTAGAGGAAGCGATCGCTAGCTACAATAAAGCCTTACAATTTAAACCTGATAAAGATGAAGCCTGGTACAACCGGGGTATTGCCCTATTTAATTTAGGACAATTAGAGGAAGCGATCGCTAGCTATGATAAAGCCTTACAATTTAAACCTGATTACCCTGAAGCCTGGTACAACCGGGGTAATGCCCTATTTAAGTTAGGAAGATTTGAAGAAGCGATCGCTA
The DNA here is from genome assembly GCF_040221695.1 of Coleofasciculus sp. E2-BRE-01. Classification (NCBI taxonomy): domain Bacteria; kingdom Bacillati; phylum Cyanobacteriota; class Cyanophyceae; order Coleofasciculales; family Coleofasciculaceae; genus Coleofasciculus; species Coleofasciculus sp. E2-BRE-01. Next base: position 12,536 of record NZ_JAVKEA010000007.1, read on the forward strand.
GCTACGATAAAGCCTTACAATTTAAACCTGATTACCCTGAAGCCTGGTACAACCGGGGTATTGCCCTATCTGATTTAGGAAGATTTGAAGAAGCGATCGCTAGCTACGATAAAGCCTTACAATTTAAACCTGATTACCATCAAGCCTGGTACAAACGGGGTAATGCCCTATTTAAGTTAGGAAGATTAGAGGAAGCGATCGCTAGCTATGATAAAGCTTTACAATTTAAACCTGATAAAGATGAAGCCTGGAACAACCGGGGTTTTGCCCTAGATGAGTTAGGAAGATTTGAAGAAGCGATCGCTAGCTACGATAAAGCCTTACAATTCAAACCTGATCAACATGAACATTGGTACAACCGGGGTATTGCCCTATTTAAGTTAGGAAGATTAGAAGAAGCGATCGCTAGCTACGATAAAGCTTTACAATTTAAACTTAATAAACATGAACCTTGGCACAAAAAAGCTTACTGGTATGCTTTAAGGTTTATTTTTAAATTAGTGTTTTATATATTAAAATAATATTTTATCACCCCTGAATAAATTCACTGATACTATGGCAATCTTACAACTTCAAGATGGTACAACCTACACTCAACTCGACGACATTACCCAGGAATTAGCCGCCCTGAATGTGAAACTCAATCATTGGTCAGTTGGCGATAATCCAGAGATTCGCCGCCTGTTGGCGCAAGATTCTTTAACTGATGAAGAAAAGGAACAAATCCTACAAGCGCTGGATAACTATTTTGAACACCTGAAACAAACCGCAGGTTATCAGTCTCGCGATTTAATTGTACTGCATCCCGATATCCCCAATCTGGACACAATGCTATCTAAATTTGACCGTTGTCATTACCACACCGATGATGAAGTGCGCTACATTGTCGCGGGTGAAGGGGTGTTTGGTTTTGTGCGTCCCGATGGTTCCCAGGTGGAATTAACCGTGCAGCCTGAAGAATATATTAATGTCCCGGCGAATACGGAACATTGGTTTCATTTAACGCCATCTCGACGGGTGAAAGCGGTGCGCTATTTCACGACAACAGAAGGGTGGGTTCCGGAATATACGGGGACGGAAATCAATTTTGAGGCGTAAATTTCGCCCCGGTATGGACATAGCACACCTAATTTTATGGATTAAAATTTCATCCGGAAACCGCAGGGGCGCACTGACGTGCGCCCTTTGCCGATGTGCGTCCTTTGCCGTTGAAGTGCGGAATGTGGGCTTACGATTTCCTAATGCTCATTTCAGTGCCATTATCCTTAATACTGTTTATTGATAATACCGCTCCCAATTTGGTATCATTCCCTCAACCGTTACGTTCCAACCTAACCCAGTCAGCATCTCGTCATGAAAATTCTCCATGGCACCTGGATTCCCCAAACCTCTGACGCATTCATCCAAACGGGCGCGTTTTACCTGTGGGTGGAAACGGAGACCCCTTCTCCCCAGAAAACTGCCCACCGCAATACGCATCCGGCTCAATTAACCCAAGCGGATTTAACCAACCTTCTGGTGAACGAACTCGGCGTTTCCCCAACGTCATCTAACCCGATTCAGGATCAGATTACCCCCCAATACTTTATTCTGCCCACAACTCACGGACAACCCCTTCCGTCACCGGAATTAAGCCGCTATCTGGAAATTGAATTGCCAGAATCTGTGGAGTGGCATATCTGGACAATTGATTGTTATCAGATTAGCCCGGTTCACCAAACATCTGGACGTAAATCTGGCGCAATCGCCCCCGTGATTAAATGCTTAAATGACCTGCATTTTATTGCCCTCTACAATCCCGCAGAACTGCAACTGGGGTCTGATTTACTCTTTTGGTATCACTACACCCAGTCCTTTAAACAAGTTATCCTCAAAGACCAATATATTCCAGCGCTGAAATACAGAGAATTACCCCCACCCAAAAGCAAACGTAAACGCAGCGCCAAAACTCAGTTATTTGAACTTTATCCAGGTTGGCAAATTATATCGGATCACTATGAAGAGATAATTGACTATTATCAAGACTATATGCCCCTTGCTTGTGTATCCGGTTACGCCAGTCCCCCCGAACCGATCGAATTTTACGCCAAAGAAACGTTACTGCGCCATTTTTCTGAATGTTTGCTGACGGAGATTGTCACCAATACCCCAATCCCGGCTGTTTTGGATAAAAGAATTAATCATTCTCTGATTACCGATTGCCTCTATTCCTCACAAACTCCCCTAGCCCAAGCCCCTGAACGGGCATTAGATCTCTATAAACAATGGTCAAGTTGGAAACAACAGATTAGGGGAGGATCTGATACCTCCACCTTCCATCTTTGTTTTCAATTAGAAGACCCAGCAGCAGAGTCTTCAGACTCCTGGCAGATTCAGTTTGTCGTCGCCTCTAAAAAAGACCCATCCCTGAAACTGGCAATTGCCGACTATTGGACTCTAACTAAAAAAAAGAAAGCCACAGTTTATCAACAATTTGGTCAAGAGTTCGAGAAAACCTTACTCTTAAATCTCGGTTATGCTGCCCGGATTTATCCGGAAATTTGGCGCGGTTTGGAAACCGACCAACCCACAGGGTTAAACCTTACCTTAGAAGAGGCATTCACCTTTCTCAAAGAACAAGCGTGGGTGCTAGAAGATGCCGGATATAAAGTCATTATTCCCGCTTGGTGGACTCCCTCCGGGCGTCAACGTGCCAAGCTGCGCCTCAAAGCTTCCCCGAAAACCTCTCAATCTACAAAAGCGGCGAGTAAGGGTTATTTTAATCTGGATACCATTATTCAATATCACTACCAACTCTCCATCGGTGGTCAAGTCGTTACCCCCCAGGAATGGCAACAGTTAGTGGCGGCAAAAACGCCCTTAGTCCAGTTTCGAGGTCAGTGGATTGAACTGGATAAAAATAAGATGCAGCAAATGCTGAACTTTTGGCAATCCCACCAGGAAGAAACGGCGGAAATGACACTGCTGGAGTTGCTCAAGAAAACCAGCGAAGCTGACACAGAGATAGAAGTCGAACATGATGCTATCTTAGGTCAAATGATGGCATGCTTGAATAACCCCAGCCGACTGGAACCGATTGACAATCCTGCCCAATTAAAAGGAACATTAAGGGAGTATCAAAAACGCGGTGTATCTTGGCTGCAATATTTAGAACAATTGGGACTTAATGGCTGTCTAGCCGATGATATGGGCTTGGGTAAGTCGATTCAGATTATTGCCCAGTTAGTCAAGGAACGGGAAACCGAGTCTTCGGTATCCCCTACCCTGTTAATTGCGCCAACTTCTGTGGTGGGGAATTGGCAAAAAGAGATTGAAAAATTTGCTCCTCATTTGCGTACCTTAGTGCATCATGGCAGTAACCGAATTAAAACCGAAAAGGAGTTTAAATCAGCTAGCCAAACCCTTGATGTAATCATTACCTCATTCACCCTCGCCCGCAAAGACGAAAAACTGTTTAAACGTGTAACTTGGCACCGTTTAGTTCTCGATGAAGCCCAAAACATTAAAAATCCCAAAGCCGCCCAAACCAAAGCGATTCTCAAATTACCCGCCCATCACCGTGTAGCGTTAACCGGAACCCCAATAGAAAACCGTTTATTAGACCTTTGGTCAATCTTCAACTTTCTCAATCCGGGCTATTTAGGCAAACAAGCCCAGTTTCGTAAGGCTTTTGAACTGCCGATTCAAAAAGACAATAACCGCCGACAATCGACGGTGTTAAAGCAGTTAGTTCAACCGTTGATTCTACGACGAGTGAAGACAGACAAACAGATTATTAAAGATTTACCGGATAAACTTGAACACAAACAGTATTGTCAGCTTACCCAAGAACAAGCCTCCTTGTATGAAGCCGTAGTCAAAGATGTGGAGGCAAAACTGGAAGACGCCGAAGGAATAAACCGCAAAGGGTTAATTTTGTCAACCCTACTGAAACTGAAACAAGTTTGTAATCATCCAGCCCAGTTTCTCCAAGATAACAGCGAATTCTCGCCCACGCGATCGCATAAATTAGAACGCCTGATCGAAATGATTGAGGAGGTGAATGCGGAAGGGGAAAGTTTACTTGTTTTTACCCAATTTACGGACATTGGTAGCGCCCTAACTAACTATCTGAAACAGACCTTGCATTACAACACCTATTATATTCATGGCGGCATCAGTCGGACAAAACGAGAGCAAATGATTACGGCGTTTCAAGACCCTGATACGGAACCCTCGGCGTTTATTTTATCCCTGAAAGCCGGGGGTGTCGGCATCACCTTAACTAAAGCCAACCACGTTTTCCATTTTGACCGTTGGTGGAACCCCGCCGTTGAAGATCAAGCCACTGACCGCGCTTTCCGGATTGGTCAAAAGAAGAATGTTTTTGTGCATAAATTTGTGGCATTAGGTACATTAGAAGAACGGATTGATCAGATGATTGAAGAGAAGAAAAAATTGTCGGGGGCGATTGTCGGGGCGGATGAGTCATGGTTAACGGAACTGGATAATGAACGGTTTAAACAGTTGATTGCTTTGAATAAAGCCGCTATTTTATAAAGTTAGGAGGGGGAATTTGAGTTAATTTTGGTGGGCAATGTCCAGCCGACAAGTGCTATTAAACTGAGGAGTAATGCAGAATGTCTAGATTCAGCCGAACCTGGTGGGGCAAACGTTTTATTGATGCCTTAGAATCCTTTACCGACTCCGGTAGACTGGGACGAGGGCGTTCTTATGCCAGTGGGGGTAAGATTAAAGAGTATAAAATTATTCAGGGTAAAATAACCGCAAAAGTGAGGGGGTCAATTAATCCCTATTTTGGCGTTTATAACGAACCATTGTACACCACAACCATTGAAATAAAACCCATTTCAGCAGCATCTTGGTCAAAGGCGATCGCGAATTTGTCATCTAAGGCAAGTTTTGTCTCTAAATTGTTAATGAATGAGATGCCAGATAATATTGAAGAGGCATTTGCTGATGTCAACCTTCAATTGTTACCCAAAAGCCGTTCTGATTTTACCACCCATTGTTCCTGTCCCGACTGGTCAAATCCCTGTAAACATATCGCCGGGGTGTATTACTTAGTCGCCAACGAATTAGACGCCAACCCATTTTTACTCTTTGAACTCAGAGGTTTATCGCCAGAAAAGCTACAGCAAGAACTGGCTAAATCTCCATTAGGTCAAGTGTTATCCCAAGCCTTACAGGATCAGGAAGCCGCCATAGAACCTGCTCCATCTTACTATACCCAGCCGGAAAAAATGCCACCGCCATCATCTGTGAATCAGAAGGAGTTTTGGTTGGGAGAGAAACGATTACCCTCAATGGTGGAGGTGGATACAACTACGAATATTCCTGCCATTTTGATTAAAAAAGCCGGAGATATTCCACCCTTTTGGCATAAAGATAGTTCGTTTATTGAGGCAATGGAACAGGTGTATCAGCGAGTGCGGACTAAAAATAAAGAAAGCCTCTGAACAATGGGGTACTTTCGGTAGACTTGTTTGCGGCAAAAGTCCAGTCCGTTGCGAAATTCACGAAATTCCAGTTATCGTTCGTTATTGTTGTAGTGCGAGCATCTTGCTCGCTAAGTAGGGGCTGCTGAATAAGTGGTGAGGTGAGGGGAAGATGAGGGAGATGAAGGAGATGAGGGAGATGCTGCTTTTTAGGTAAAAGTGTAAGGTTTTATTCCCAATTTAAATACGTGATATTAGGATGAGTATACAAACGAAATTGATATCATTCCCAATTTAAATACGTGACAGCTTTTAATCCCGTTATAATAAAATTTTAAATCATGTTTATCCTATATTCCCATAGCGAGCGAGAATCCTATATTCCCATAGCGAGCGAGAATCCTATATTCCATAGCGAGCGAGAATCCTATATTCCATAGCGAGCGAGAATCCTATATTCCATAGCGAGCGAGACGCTCGCACTACGGGCTAATATAACAACAGGGAAATACAATGAAATTCAAAAAACCAATCCACAAATTAGAAATAGCAAAAGGCAGATACTTCATTACTTTTGTGACCTGGGAACGACTAGAACTAACCCCAAACGCTCGACAGGTTGTGCTAGAGGCTTGCCAATTCTTCCACAATCAACGATATCAGATATTTACTGGGGTTATTATGCCAGACCACGTACATCTACTGATTCAACCTTTCCTCAAAACTGAAACAGCATTTTGGTCAATTGGCAGTATTTTGCATAGTATCAAAAGTTATAGCGCAAAACAAATTCCCAAAGTCATGAAACATATTGGGAAAGTTTGGCAAGATGGAAGATATGATAAGCTGATGAGGGATGAAAAGGAATTCGAGCAGTTATGGGAGTATATTAGACAAAATCCGGTTAAGGCGGGATTGTCAAAGACTCCGGAGGATTATCCTTTCTTTTGGGAGATATTTTGAAGGAGTGCGAGCATCTTGCTCGCTACTAATACCCAATTTAAATGCATGACAGCTTATTCCTTACAAATGGGGGAATAACTTCAAAAAAGATTGCCGATAAAAATTCAAAACTCGTTGAGTATAAGCCGCCGTGGAACCCTGATTATATTGCTGGGGATCACCCGTCATCCACCAAGCCGCCGCTCGCTGTACCGCTACTGTCTCATTGTTACCACTCGCCTTATACTGTTCATTAAACACATCTCCCATCACACAAACTAAAATAGTACGGGCAGTCGCCGGACTCGCTGCAAAATCGGCGGGTGTTAATTCCTCTCCAATACATTGATTTGACCAACGGGGAATATTTTCTGGTTTAATTTGCCAATCACTGTAAAGTCCATCATTTTCGATTCCTGTTTGCGGTGCGGCGCGTCGTAATGCTTCCACTAAAGCAGCGACTTTTGTATCAGAAATCGCGTTATTAGCGGCGGAACGGGCGGCGGCTTGAGGCTGAGAGGCGGCTGACGATTGACTTTCCATCGGTTGAGCAGACGATGCTGGTTTTGCCGCCGAGGGAGTCGGGGTGGGTTGAACGGGAGTTTCAGGTTCTTGTGTCTGGGGATTGCGGCGTTGTTGTTGGTAATTTTTCAGCACATTCTGAATGTAAGTGTAGGTGTAAGAGTTTTCAGGAATGCTATTATATTGACTCCCATCCCCAGTCATCCACCAAGCCGCAGCCCGTTGTATTGCCACCGACTCATTATTATTACTGGCGCGATACTGCTCATTCAATACATCCCGCATCACGCAAACCAAAATAGCCCGCGCCGTAACCGGACTAGCTTCAAAATCGGTCGGTGAAAGTTCTCGTCCAATACATTGCTTTGACCACCGGGGAATGTTACCTGGTTTAATTTGCCAGTCGCTATAGAGTCCATCATCTGCCCTTCCCGTTTGCGGTGCGGCTAGTCGCAGGGCTTCCACAAGCGCTGAAACTTGAGCATCAGAGGCTTGAGCGTATACCGGGGAACTCCAGAATCCCAGAGAAAGTAACGCTGTACTCAGTAGGACTCGTTGAACTGGTTTAATGAATCTGAAACCCATGGCGACAACCCTTGTTTAGCTAAAGAAGTCAATCGTAGGCGTGGTTTTAGAATCAATTGTAGGGGTGGGTTTAGACATTAACGCTAGCTTACCCGCCAATAATTGTTCAACACAACCCGCCTTTATCTAATTGTAGGGGCTACGTTCTTCTGCCAAAGCGCTAATCTTATACTTAGAGACACCCAGACAGCCCGGTTGAAGGAGCAGTGCGATGAATAATCCATTTGACAAATATCAGATTAGTCCCCATAAGTTCGGGATACTGAGAAACCTGATGCTAATGACAACAGGCGCTACGGTAGTTATCGCCCTGATTTTTGGCATTGGGGTATGGCGAACTGGGTCTCGTTTTTTGGGACAAGTGACTAGCTTGTTTAGCACCCCTCAACCCGCACCTGAAGTTGATGTGCGCTCCTTGATTGTCCAGCAAGTGCGGGAGGCTAGCGACTTAACCACGGCGGTGTTTACGATGGAGGCGGTGGTTCCGACTCGTCAAGCTCGGACTTTAGCAGGGTATCCGATCGCAGAAACCACACTCCTTTATATTGCTTATGGTGAGGTGCGGGCTGGTGTCGATTTGGCAGAGTTAAAACCAGAAAATGTGCAAACTGTCAATGATACGTTGCAACTTCAACTGCCACCCCCCAAAATTTTAGATAGCAAAATTGACGTGAATCGGTCACAGGTGTATGACTACGATCGCGGATTCTTGGGATTAGGACCCGATACAGCACCCCAGTTGCAGATGTTGGCGCAACAAGAGACGTTGAAGAAAATTGTATTCAATGCCTGTGAGCAAGGGGTATTAGACAAAGCTAACGAACGCGCCGAACTCGTTGTGAGTCAGTTGTTGACGACAGCCGGATATAAACAGGTAGAGGTCAATACTCAATCCCCTGTACCTGGCACTTGTCAGTCGGCGGCGTTAGCCTCTCAGCCTGGTAATTGATGGAAGCTGGGGAAGCTGGGGAAGCTAGGGGAGCTGGGGAAGCTGGGGGAGCTGAGGGAGATGAGGGAGATGAGGGAGATGGGGAAGCAGAGGGAGAAGGGAGACAAAATTTCTATAGCCCATTACCCTGTTCCCTGTTCCCTATTCCCTGTTCCCTAACAAATGACAAATGACCAATTTTTTGTCCCAGAAGTCCCTCAGGAGGATTACGCTGGAATTAGAGGACTTGTAAATATACCAATGAAGATGCGTAGGGGTAGTATAAAACGTTACCAAAGGGAAGATTCGCTAATCCAGTCCAGGCAACAGCAGTCTACGCCATGCCATCAATTGGCGAATGCGGGTGAACCCCCGTTGTTGCATGGGGTTACCAGTCGAATTCATGAGGACGTAATTTGGCAATGACTTACTGTCTGGGTATTATTAACCGTTTTGGTATAGTCTTAGCGGCAGACTCTCGCACCAATGCCGGGGTAGACTATATTTCTACTTACAATAAGCTTTTTGATTTTTCCCTGCCAGGAGAACGAGCGATTGTTATATGTACATCGGGAAACCTTTCGATTACCCAAGGGGTGATCAATCGGTTACATCGGGATCTACAGAGTCAGGAAGAACTGAATATCCACTCCCTCCCGAATATGTATGAAGTGACTCGTTATATTGGCAGCAAACTGCGACAAATTCAAGATCAAGACCGTCCTTGGTTAGAACGCGATCGCATTGATTTTAACTGTAGTTTGTTAGTCGGGGGTCAAATTCGTGGCGAAGCACCGCAACTCTATCTGATTTACACCCAAGGTAATTTTATTCAAGCCACGCTGGAAACGCCGTTTTTGCAAATTGGCGAAACCAAGTATGGCAAACCCATTCTCGACCGAACTCTCACTTATGATATGCCCCTAGAGGCGGTTGCCAAGTGCGCTCTGCTGTCTATCGATTCAACCATGAAATCGAATATTTCAGTCGGACCTCCGATTAACTTGGTCATGTATGAAGCTGGCACATTTATGGCTCGCCAGAAACTGCAACTGCGCTTAGGTGATCCCTATCTGGCAAAGATTCGCAAATTGTGGGAAGATTCGTTACGACGGGCATTTGAATCCATGCCAAATATTGAATGGCAGCATCCAGTAGAGGATAATCAACAAGAAGATATTCTGATTGATTAAATTCCCCACATTACCCATTCCCTATTCCCCATTCCCCATTCCCTGACAAATGACGAATGACAAATGACCAATGACAAATGACAAAGGACAACTAACAAACCGATATTGGATTGGAGCGATCGCAGTTTTGGGAATGCTGGAGACAGCATTCCTCACCGTGGTTGAATGGTTGGGAAAAGCGGCGGAGATTTGTCCCACCCATGGCTGTCAGGCGGTGCTAGAAAGTCCTTATGCCCAGGTTTTTGGACTCCCTCTCCCCTTATTGGGATTTCTTGGCTATACCACTTTGTTAGGGGTTTCCCTAGCACCTTTTGTTATTAAATCCTTGCCATCCGAGTGGGTGCAATCCAGTTGGCTGGTTATGCTGGCAATTACCACCTGTATGCTGGTGAGTAGCGGCTATCTGATGTACGTGATGCTGTTTATTGTCAAGGGAGTTTGTCCCTACTGCATCGCCTCGGCGCTGTTGTCCTTAATCCTATTTCTGTGGACTACCATCGGTCATGATTGGCAAGATATTGGACAAGTCACCCTGACAGGATTGGCGGTTGGTTTGCTGACGTTCACGGGGATAGTGGGAGTCTATACTCAGGTTCCTAGCGCTAGCGCTGCGACAGGAGAATCCGCTCCACCCATTACCCATATCTCCGGTGCGGCTGAACTCACGTTGGCACGTCATTTGAACACTGTAGGGGCAAAGATGTATGGTGCATTTACTTGCCCTCATTGTCACGAACAAAAACAACTTTTTGGTCAAGCGGCATTTAATCAAATTGATTACATTGAATGCCATCCTCGTGGCAAGAATGCCCAACCCGAACGCTGTAAAGCCGCTAATATTAAAGGAGTTCCCACCTGGGAAATTAAGGGACAGTTTTATTCAGGGGTGCAACCATTAGACCGATTGGCAGATATTTCCAGTTATCAGGGTTCAGAGGCGTTTAAGTACGAGTTTCCTTATTGATCTGTTCACGGAACTTATGAACACAATTGAGTGGAAAGTTCCCCCATTATATCCCGAAGTTCAGCAGAGGGATTATCTACGCGATATACTTCTTGCAACGCATCTGACCAAAGTTGCTGTTTACTGAAATAATTGGCTCGTTCTAATGCCATTTCTTCAGTCGTTGCCCCTTTTTCCTTCAATTGTGCGGCTAAAATAATCAATCGCACCCGAATGCGATCGCGCTGTTTACCATCTAAGACGGTAAAGGGTATAAATCGTATAGGTTGGCTATCATCTGCCTGATCAAAAATGACCCAGTGGTAAGTTTGACCAGGTTCTAAGGGATCTCCTGTATAAGCCACACGATTCACGCCGTCTGTATCACTCGCTGCAATGGGTTGACGCCAAATTATCTGATCGCTATTTGCCTGACGAATACCAATTCCACCGATTTTTCCTTGCCAAACAAATACGGGGCGATTATGCCAAAGTGTGACTAAATTCTCTTGGTTTTCGGGTGTGATTAGGCAAAGTTGACCTCGCGAACCTAAGGGCGGATCTTCCTTGCGATTTAACAAATCTTGGCGAATGGTTCTCCAGGATACATCGGGATGAATCGGGGCAGTTAGCGCTAGTTTTGCCGCAGATAAAACGAGACAAGTTGTCACAAATAAACACTGTATTCCGTTAAGATTCACCCTTCAATCGTCTCCAAAAAATAGGTAGTGCGTAAATCCAAATTGTAACTGATGGTAAAAACAAGGGAACCAATAGGGCGGCGCAAATATAAACCTGTAAGCTAATGATTCCATAAATAGCGGTTGCACTGGTTAATAGTAGCAACCCTTGTCCTGTCCGAATTTGTTGGCGTTCACTGATGAGTAACACCATTCCTTTACCGAGAAATGCCGCAATACCAACCATCCATAAATCTGGTATTGGAATTACTAATCGCTGGCTTAATAATTGGTGCATGGTATAGGCATGAGATTCGCCCCCTGTATATACAGGGGGATAATTCAGGTGCGGATTTTGCGATCGCCAATAGGATAAAGCCATAGGAATGGGAAAGTTATCACTCCCTCCATCAGTTACCCCAGCTTGGTCATATCCACCCGCTGCAATCAGGACAAGTTGCTGGTTTAATTGTGCCGCTGTTGGTGCATTCTCGGTATTTTCTAGTAACTCCCAAGCGGCAATTGTTTGATAAGCATAATCCGGGGGAATGGAAAAATCAATAATTGGATATAACCAAAGTTGTTGGAAATTTCGCGATGGGTTCGTAATTGCAGGAAGACGCAACGGATGCAAAAATTTCGTGAGGGGATTGGGTGCAGGATTGTTGTCTAAATAGTGAATGAATCGGGTGCGGAAATTTGCCGATGAATCCGTCTCGGTTAATCGCTGCGGTTGGGGTAAATTCGGATTAGGGGTTTGATTGGCGGCGTGGGCGAGGGCTAATAAATAGGCAAAGGAACAACTATCGGCACAATTGGCATTAGGGGAGAGAAGTTTGGTATACCAAAGCGGCGCATTAATATAAGCCTCTAAACTCCAATTAGGGTGGGCGAGACTATCAATGATTCCTAGTTCTTCGTTCCCAGTTTTTGCCGAAGCAAAGACTAACCAGGTTTGTTTTTTGTCAATGGATTGCTGAATAGACTGCGCCAGAACATCATCTTCATCGGTGGGACTATCCAGAAGATAATCTAAGCCAATCACTTTGGCATCTAATGCAGTAAGCTGATCAATAAGACGAGCTAAATAGGTGCGGTCAATGGGATTAATGCGGCGTGCATCAATATTGGCATGGATGAGAGACTCGCGATCAATATGCACTAAGAGAACAGAGGGAGATTTCTCTGTAGGAAGCTGTTCAGTAATATTCCGATAAACCGACTGCATCCAAACCCGTCGTTCTAGTAGAAAATCTTGCACCCCAGGGCGTAAACTAAGAAACATGAGAACCAAAAGTGCGATCGCTTCGGGTTTGGTTGGTAACCAACGCTTGACCCGTTGCTTCCAACCTGTGGGTTCTAAGCGAAATGGGGGGGCGTCAGGATGGCGAAATAGGGAGGGAACTAGATAGGCGCTAGGATAGGTGAGATGCTTTTCTAATTTGAGATACTGACAAGCCGCCCGCAGAGATTCTTGCACATCATGAAACTGGGCTAACCGTTGCAGAAACTGCACCAGGAATTCTTGGGCGACTTGATTGTGAATCGGTTCTCGCATCACCGCCACCTGAGGAAAGCCCAAATCAATCAGGGAATTGGCTAAACTGAGTCCATTACAGGAGTTAAACAGGGCAAATTGTAAGCCGCGTTCCTTGGCGATTTTCAGCGGGGTGGCGATTTCACTGAAATTCAGAGACACTCCCGGCGCGATCGCAAACTCTCCTCCGGTTAATATGGTTTCATTACTATGACCTGCGAAAAATAAGATATCCCAGCCGCGTTCATCGGTAATCTGCTTGACAATTTCCGTTTTTAATGCATCCGTTTCCTGTCCCGGTTGCCAACCGACAAACACAACCTCAGCAATTCCAGAGAGCGATCGCACCGCCTCTTGATCCGCGTTAAAATTTAATCCGGTATCATCTCCCCAAATCACCAAAACCCGCGCCCGTCGCCGCCGCCTCGGTGTCACCGTTGTCCCTTGAATCGTCAGAGGTGTCCGCAGGATATGAATTTGACCCTGTACCGCAAACTCGGTGCCAATTTCCCAAGCTTCCCAGGGTAATCGGGCGAGTTCTAGGGGATTACAGGTAATAAAAATTTCGATAATCGGGGTAGTATCTTTCGTCCCCTGATCTCGAACCGCCTGAACGATACGAGAACGAAGTTCAAACAACTCCCCTCGCCGCAACCATTGATGAAACTCGTAGAGTAACTTTGCCTCAGCTTGAACCAGTTTCGCGTGCCAATCGATGGGTGGTTTCCTCAAGTTCCCCATCTGAGACACCCGCCCTCGCAGCGCTTGCTTATAGAAACTCAGATAGACTGAACTCCACTCCTGATACAGTCTGGTTAGGGTTTCTGGATAGGGTACAGTCACACCAATTTGTTGTCCTCGCCCCCAGGACAACTCAAACAGACAAGCCTGTTCGACGCGCTGCACTTTGAGATAGAACACAAAACGGTTGGGAGTCATAGTCGATGGGAATCGCCAATTGGCAACCAAGATGCCTCGTTTATTGATTCTATCTCTCAGCCTTGAGGGGGATATGCAGTTTACCTTAGTTAGTGAACAGGAACCCAGCCATCATCATTGACGCCAGTATGTGATGCATCGTCGGTCAGTGTAATGGAAGTTACGTTCAATTCTTTAAAGCTTGTGTGAACGTCAATATCTCTGGGATTTGGAGCCTTGTTCAAACGAGAGCATTCAAAAAGGCAGAAGAAAGGATAAATCCCGAATTAGCTGACGCTAGAGCGTCGGTAAGCATAATAGCGGTTTGTAGAGACGTTGCATGCAACGTCTCTACTTAAAGTCCTATAACATCCTCATACAATGCTTCGATAGGACAGTGAAAATCAACACTAGCCAAGTGAACTTCTTCCCCTTGGCTATAGGGATGGAGAACCCAAAGTCCTTCAGAATTACGCCGAAAATACTCTACACTCATCCGTTCTTGATTAATTAGTACGTAGTCTTCTAGAGTGTCTATAGTTCTGTAGTCGGCAAATTTATCCCCTCTATCAAAGGCGGCGGTTTTAGGAGATAGGACTTCAACGACTAAACAAGGATAGCGAATAAAGTCTTCGTCAGAGGAAGAATTATCCCGTTCATCACAAGTTACCGTGACATCGGGATAATAATAAATACTAGCCGCTTCAATCTGGACTTTCATATCTGCCATGTAAGGGATACAACCTCTCCCCCGCAGATGGCTTCTTAGCCGGGTGGCTAAGTTAAGAGCAATGATACCATGGGCTTTACTAGCACCTGCCATGGCATAAACTTCCCCACGAATATATTCATGCTTGATTGGGGACACTCTCTCTCCTTCTAAATAGTCTTCTGGAGAGATATAGGCGTAATTTGGACTCACTGTCATTTGAGAAAGACTCCCTTTTTTATTATCACTTAGGATTTACGCAATTTGAGGATTTAAACTATATAGGTAGGGTGGGCAATGCCCACCCTACATGAGACTATGCGTCAATCCTATTACTGTTATTGTTGAAGTACACTCTATCGTACCCCGACAAACAATAAACGGATCAAATCCTTACTCGTAAATCCAAGGATTGATGGTTGGTTGCCAGCTTACCAGTTCCTCATCCTTAAACCAAAGCTTAATTTCCTCTTTAGCCGTGTCTGACCCATCGGAACCATGAATCAGGTTGCGACCAACGGTAACGCCAAAATCACCCCGAATCGTTCCCGGTTCAGCGCTGAGGGGATTGGTTGCACCAATGATTTTCCGGGCGGAGGCGATAATCCCCTCCCCTTCCCAAACCATTGCCACAACCGGACCAGAGGTGATGAATTCGATGAGTCCAGCAAAAAATCCCTTGTCTTTGTGAACTGCATAATGTTGTTCAGCCAGTTCCCGGCTAACACTCATCAGCTTGAGTCCCACCAGGGTAAAGCCTTTTGTTTCCAGCCGTTGGATAATTTCACCCACCAGATTACGCTGGACGCCATCTGGCTTAATCATCAGAAATGTCCGCTCCAAGTTTCTCTCCTCAACATTTTTTACAAATTACCAAACCCAGATTAGACCATATTCGTGTCTATCGCCCAATTAGACTAAATCTGGGTCAACTACCCCCTTTATGGTAGGGACAAGGCAACAGGCAACAGGCAACAGGCAACAGGCAACAGGAATCAAGGTATAAAGGGGGTTACAAAAGCGGATTTGGTATCATGTTTCAGCAAGGCGAGAGACGTTCCATGGAACGTCTCTACAAATTCCAGATGTGCTGTTACCCGTTTGTTTACTTGTTCTTGGTTTGTCCTTTAGCCTGTTCTAAGGCGATTTCTTTCAGCGCCTGATAAGAATTGGAATTTGAGGTTCCTTCAATTGCCTTAACTGCTAAATCCTGCACCTGTTTCAGCGCCGCATCCAGTTGTTTGGAGAGATTTTCAATGCGGGCTTCTTGATTTTCAATGGTTTCTTGCAGCGATTCAATCCGTAGGTCATAGAACCGCTTTTGTCCGTCGATTTCTAACTGTTGTAAATCAGCCTTAACTTTAACTTGATTATTCGCGATCGCCTTTCCTTGTTCTTTGGCTTTCTTCACCGCCGCTTCCTTCTCTTGGTCAAAGGCGTCTACCTTAGATTTTAACTCATCAAACGTCTTTTCCTGTTGTGCGATCGCCTTTTCTCGTTCCTCCCATTGCTGTTGTTGCGCTTGATTGGCTTCTTCCAATTCCTTGTACAGCGTTTTCTGCTGCTGTTCGTAAGTATCCTGATCTAAATTACGACGTAATTCCAAATCATACTTGTACTCTTGCTCGTCCCGTTGACGACTTCTTTGATAGTCTTCGTTCCGTTCCTTAATTGCCTGTTGATGTTCAGCTTGCTCTTTTTGCCAAGCTTGACGCAAGTCCTGAATTTCTTGTTCTAATGCCTCTCGCTGTTGACTGAGTTCGGCTTCAAAGGCTTTGGAGTTTTCTTCGTAAGTTTCAATTAACTCATCCAGCGTATCTTCTTCAATGTCGTCTAAATCATATAAAGCTTCAAGCTGTTGGGTTTCTTCGGCAACCGCTTGGCGCAATTCTTGTAAACTTGCGGCTTCAGTTGTGAGTTTTTCCGATAACTCACTCACCGCTCCCCCAAATCCAACTTGCAACTCAACCAGACAATCCATTGTTGCTGTCATTTTATCGGAAGCGGTAGACAGCTTTTTACTCACGATTCCAGCGTGCTGACCATTTTGGGATGCGCCGTTATTTTTGACCTCTTTCTGAAGTTGTTTTAGTTTACTTTCTAACTCTTTCCGCTCTTTCCATAATTCTTCATAAGATTCGAGAATTTCAGCTTTGGTGTTTTTGCTATTGGGTTTGCTTGCCATAATTCTTACCTGGGTTATTTTGAGTTGTGATGAATGATAAGTTAAGGGTTGGGTTAGGGCGGGTTTAGTTACGTTATCGGTTTTCTCCAAAACGTTATCGGTAAAACCCGCTGCTACAAACCTGCTTACCCTAGAGGGGCGGGTTTAGTTAAGTTATCGGTTTTGTGCAAAACGTTATCAGTAAAACCCGCCCCTACATAATTGGTTTAGGCTTTAGTTTTTTGTTCATTATTATTTGTCGAACTATCAAACGCTCTCATCGCCAACGCTTGAGACTGCTTGAGGCTATCCTGCAACTGAGCATAGAGTTGATTAATTTGTTCAGTCTGCTTTTGAATGGTTTCTTCCAGGGACTGAACTTTGAACTCATAACTTTGCTTATTGGCTTCCCATTCTTTATCCAGTAACTCCGCTTTGACTTTGGCGTCTTGGTGAACGTCTTTAATCGCCTCTTCTCTGGCTTTCTTCACCGATTCGTCTAAGTCTTTGGGGAAGTTATCAACTTTTTGCTGATAGTCTTTAAATAGAGGCTGACGCTCTTGCAGAATCTTTTCCCGTTCCGACCAATGTTTTTCTTTTTCTTGGTTGGCTTCGCGCAGTTCTCGTTCTTGGTTACGTTTTAAGGTTTCGTATTCATCAGCCTCAATTTTGCGCTGACGTTCTAGTTGGTAAGTATAGTCAGATTCTTGCTGTTGTCGCTCTTTGGCTAATGATTCAGCTTCTTCCTGAACCTTCTGCTCAAATTCCGCCTGTTCTTTTAACCACGATTTGTGCTTATCGGCTTTATCTTTCTCAATTGACTGACGCTGTTCTGTGGTGGTTTGCTCAAGACGTTTCAGGTTTTCTTGGTGTTCTTGGGTGAGAATATGCAAAGCATCAGCGACGACGCGAATTTGTTGCAAGTATTGTAATTGCTGCGTTTCTACCTGAATAGCTAACTTGAGTTGATCCCCTTTTGCTGATTCGCTGGTTAATTTTTCCGAGAGTTGATTAATAATTGTGCCAAAGTCTAATTGTAAATCTGCGAGTCCTTTGACAATACTATCAACGGTGTAGGTTGAGGCGACGTCTAGAACCTGTTGATTTTTCTGTTTCTCAGCTTCTTCTTCCTTTGTGGCGATTTTGGAGTCAATGGTTTTGCGTTGGTTCAGGATTTGCTCAAAGGCTTTAAAAATTTGGTCTTTGCTGTCTTTTGTTGCAACCACAATTAGTCTCCTTATTCTCAATAACTTACATTAATCCGCGATCGCATGTTCCCTAGGTTAGCCTTTAGGGTTTGGGTATGGGTGTGATCTGGGTGTCTAGGGCTGTTCACTGGACTCGCGATCGCCTAGTTCGCATTTAGTACATTTGTACTATGAACAGTATATTCAGATTCTTCTACGACTGTCAAGTCCAGCAAGCAGCACTCAGACAGCGTAAATTAGAGATATATTGAGAATTTGCCTTTAGCAGATACAGCAGATTTGGTGGTTGATGAGGTACAGCCTTAAGCAAGATCCCCGACTTCGTAGGAGTTGTCGGGGATCTGTCTGTGTACCTCACAGCTTATACAGGACATGTTGTGTCCCTACTCTGAATCTATGGATAAGCTGTTCGGCATTTAAACCTTAATGTCAATAATGGCGAAAGCCTTGTAGTGCGAGCATCTTGCTCGCTACTAATACCCAATTTAAATGCATGACAGCTTATGTTCTAACTTAATAACGTTCTAACGATGAGAATAAAGTCCTGGTGCATAAGCTTCTAACACTTTACCCGTGCGGAAGCAGTTGATCATCAAGTAATCACACGCTGGACATTGAGTATTAGAGATATTCGTTTTAAAACAGTATTCTCGTTGAGCTTTACTGCCACAATTCGGACAATGGATTTCTTGTTTTATCTGCATTTTGTAAGGGGTTTTATGACAAAAAATGATTAAACGTAACCACTTAAATTAAATTTCCATGATTAAATTATGCCAAAGATTTAAACCAATTTTTGCTTTCTTAATATTTGCTTAATCTTCACTGAATCTTTACATTTGGTGATTGGATTCTACCGTTGCCGATGCAGACAGACCCATCTATCGGGCGAGGGAGGTTGTTTCGTCAAATGTTAAGAATAGTAAATAGAACCAGGATGGACTCAAGATGAAAATCTTCATAACCATGGAAGCGCAACAACGCAGGAACCTACTCGCTCTATTCGCGGCGGGTCTTCTGTTTTGGTCAAGTTTAGCTTCGATGCTACCAGCATTACCCCCTTACATTGAAGACATGGGGGGAACAACCCAGCAAGTCGGGATGGTGATGGGCGGCTTTGCGATCGGGTTGTTAATGTTTCGACAACGGTTGGGACATTTAGCCGATCAACATAGCCGTAAACTGGTGATCCTGATTGGTACGATTGTGATGGCGATCGCACCCTTAGGGTATTTGTTTGCGGATTCGATTGCCTGGTTAATGGCAATCCGGGTCTTTCACGGGATTGGTTTAGCGGCATTTACGACAGGTTATATCGCCTTGGTGACCGATTTGTCACCCGTAGGTCAGCGAGGAGAGTTGATTGGCTATATGAGTCTGGTGACGCCCTTGGGTATGGGATTAGGTCCAGCCTTGGGGGGATTGCTGGAGGCTCAAGCGGGTTACACCGCGTTTTTTCTATTTTCTGGGGGACTGGGTTTATTAGCGTTTGTTTGTGCTAGCCAGGTGCGGGAACCTGAGCGAATCCAGGGAGCAAAATCGAAAACAGCTAAACTGACATTCAAAGGATTCTGGCAGCTATTGGTGAGTCCCCGGTTGCGGATTCCGGCTGTGGTGTTGCTTTTGGCTGGGTTGGCGTTTGGTGGGGTGAGTACATTTGCGGCGTTGTATATCCGAGCCACAAATGTCGATTTAAATCCGGGCTGGTTTTTCACGGCGGTGGCGATAGGGAGTTTCGGGATGCGTTTAATCGCGGGGCGGGCATCTGATCGGTACGGACGAGGCGTGTTTATTACCGGGAGTCTGATTGGCTATGGAATCGCCTTAACCCTGTTTTCTCAAGCGCAAACTCCACAAGCCTTTTTGGTGATTGGTTTAATTCAAGGATCAGGGGCGGGGATTTTATTACCCTTGATGATCGCCTTAATTTCCGATCGCTCCGGTGCCCATGAACGTGGGCGCGTGTTCTCGGCTTGTATTGCAGGGTTTGATTTAGGGATTGCGATCGCAGGTCCGGTTTGGGGTACGATGGCTGAACCTCTGGGCTATCCCAGCATTTTTCTGGGCGCAGCGGGTTTGATTGTCTTAGCTGTGATTATTTTCACGACTCAATCGAGCAAAACCTTATCTCATTCCCTCAGATTTGCTGTAGGGCGGGAGCGAGATATTTATGTTTATCGAGAGGTCGAGTCTTAGTGTTCCGGGTGCAGGAGAATGTAGAGACTTAGCATGCTACGTCTGGAAGCCGGGGAAGATGGGGAAGCTGGGGAAGAGGATCACCAATGAACCATGAACAATCAACAAAGGACAAATGACGAAGGACGAATGACCAATGACAAATGACCAATAACAAATCATTGATAAAATAGAGAGCCGTTAGAGAAAGTAGCAATGACTCCATCTCCTTCATACTCTGATCCACAGTTACTTAAGAGCGATTTAGCGGCACTTATTGAGCGACTGCCAAATCTGACTGATGAAAAATGGATTCAACGTGCTTTAGGCGTACTGGTTCGGCTGACTCAGGAGGAGATTGATCGCCTAGATTGGAAAATCCTCACGGCGACGTTAGAGGATATGGAATCTGCCTTTCAAGTATTCTATCCCTATCGTCACGTTCGCAAGGTCACGATTTTTGGTTCAGCCCGGATTGACTCCCAGACACCAGAATATAAAATCGCTGCTGAGTTTGCCCGCTATTTGACCCAGCACGGTTTTATGGTGATGACAGGCGCTGGCGGTGGCATTATGGAGGCAGGACATTTAGGTGCTGGCGCGGAAAATTCCTTTGGTTTGAATATTCAGCTTCCCTTTGAGGAAACGAATCCGTTTATTCAGGGAGATCCAAAACTGATTCGGTTTAAATATTTCTTTACCCGCAAACTATTCTTCCTTAAAGAAAGTGACGCGATCGCACTTTTTCCTGGTGGCTTTGGTACACAGGATGAAGCGTTTGAATGTTTAACCCTCTGTCAAACCGGGCGGCTTGAACCGGTGCCATTAGTCTTGATTGATCGCCCTGGTGGTACATACTGGCACGATTGGGATGCCTATCTTCGCAAGCATTTAATTCAACGAGGGTTAATCAGCCCGGAAGATACTAGCCTTTATACGGTGACGGATAATCTGGATGTGGCTTATGAGGCAATTCATCAGTTCTACAGTGTCTATCACTCTAGTCGTTATGTCGGCGATCGGTTCGTGATGCGGCTTAAATCAGAATTATCTGATGCTGAGGTTGAACAGCTTAATGCTGAGTTTAGTGATATTGTCGTCAAAGGTCAGATTGACAAGAGCAACGCTTTACCGGAAGAACTTCCGGATGAAACAGCGGATTTGCCCCGCTTAATTTTTTACTTTAACCGCAAAGATTCTGGACGTCTCTATCAATTGATTGCTCGGATTAGTCAAATGGCGGCTGCATCCCCAGAAACAACCCATCCTGAACGTAAATAGGTAAGTAGGTGGGGACAATAAACGTTAAAGGCGGAGGTCGTCATTTGTCATTTATAATTGTGTTAATTCTTTTTTCTCCCATTATCTGTTTCAAGAAGAAAGGAAGCGGAGGTGTTGGGGGTGCAGGGGAGATGGGGGAGATGGGCTCACAAGGGTAGGTTTTTTAAGATGGGGGTTTAGGCAAGACAAGGAAGACAGGTAGACCA
>NZ_JAVKEA010000008.1:0-14248 GCF_040221695.1 Coleofasciculus sp. E2-BRE-01
GAACGAAAAATAGGGCGTTTCGGCTTTTAGAAGTTAGTTTGACCGAACCGAATTCTGTACGGTTTTCCCCCCTTGTCTTCTTTCCTTCCTTGTCCTCCTTGTCTTGTCCCAACCATAAAATAAAAAACCTACACCTGTCAGCCCTCTTGTAGGGGGGAACGAGGGGGGTGGAGAAGGGGTTAGGGGATGAGGGGGAAAATTGAGAGGAGTAGACAGACACAGCTTTAAACCTTGTCAGTATTAGTTTGCACCTTAAGTTGACACCAATGTCCCTAAACCCGCCCCTACACATTCACGCGCCATGCCCTCAAAGGTTGCGAAGGGTCAAAACTCCTTCATCCCTGCTTCAACTAAATCGATAATTTGATCACAACGGAAGTTATTGACCATATCTGTGATAGCTTGGGCGATCGCGGCGTGGGTTGGGGGAATTTGCTCGATAAGCTGGAAAATCCGTTCGTTATCAATCGAATCTGCCGCTTGGTATAGTTCATGAATCCACTCCTTAGACATAATTGTCAGGGCTTGAGCCGTTAGGGGTTGAGTTAATGCTGGCTTGTCATCCTCCGGCGCTGTTGATGCGGTTGGCTGTTCGTAGACATACTGCACCCCCAAATAGTGGGCTATCTTATTAAAGATTACGTCTTCTCGGAAGGGTTTGCGAACAAAATCGTCACACCCAGCCGAGAGAACCAGCGATCGCTCTTCTTCAAACGCACTGGCGGTAAGGGCTAACACCACGGTAGCTTGACCTTGGAGATGCCCTTTGATGTGTTTGGTGGCTTCATATCCATCCATCACAGGCATTCGCATATCCATCCAAATCAGGTGAGGTTCCCAGCTAGTCCAGATCGCGATCGCGTCTTGCCCATTCACCGCTTCTCGCACGGAAAATCCCACGGCGGTTAGCAGTTTTACCAATAATAAGCGACTTTCTAGGCGATCATCCACTACAAGGATACGGTAATTCGGTTGTCCGGGTACCAAGCCAACTACGCGAGGCGTCGCTGACTGGGTTTCTAGCTCAATTCCTTCCACCCGGTTAACGTCAATATCAAAGGTAAAAATACTGCCTTGGTTCAAGCGGCTACTGACGTGAATCTCTCCGCCCATGAGTCGCACAAATTGTTGACTAATAGGCAACCCTAATCCTGTGCCTTCTAGGGATTTTCGTCCTGCTTCAGTTTGCACAAAAGCCTCAAATAATGATTCAATTTCCTCGCTCGCAATACCGGGTCCCGTATCTTCAATTTCAAATCTTAGTTTTTGAGGGATTGGGAAAGTATTAAATGTTGGGTGTTGAGTTGATTCTCCCATTTTCCCCAGCTCCCAGACGTAGCATGCTACGTCTCTACACCGCTCCCCCTGCACCTCTTTAACGCGCAAGGTAACACCTCCCTGGCTAGTAAATTTAATCGCGTTACCCAGTAAGTTAATTAAAACTTGACGCAGCTTTACTTCATCGGTTTCGATATAGTGGGGCAGAGCTTGCTCATAGTCAAAGACTAATTGCAACCCTTTATTTTGAGTCGGCAATCTAAACATTTCTTCGAGACTGTCGAGTAAGCCGTATAGGTCAAAACTATAGCCGTTGAGTTGGATCTGACCGACTTCAATTTTAGACAGTTGCAGTACATTATTAATGAGACTGAGTAAATGTTCACCCGATCGACAAATAATGCCAATATGGTTGCGTTGTTCTTGGGTTAGGGAAGAGTCGCGCTCTAACAACTGAGCAAAACCAATAATGGCATTCAGGGGAGTCCGTAATTCATGACTCATATTGGACAGGAATTTGCTTTTGGCACGATTTGCCTGTTCAGCGGTTTCTTTGGCGAGTTGTAGGGCAAATTCCGCCTGCTTGCGATCGCTAATATCTTGGCTGACGGCGATTAGACAGGTTTGCTCATCTAGGTTAATTTGTTCAGCTGAGAGTAAGGCGGTGCGAATGTCTCCCGATTTTGTACGAAACTCAAATTCGTAGTTGCGAATAATCCCCTTGTTTGATATGGCTTTTAACATCCGGTTTCGGTCTTTTTGATTCACCCAGAGATTCAAATCAAGGGCAGTACGACCAAGAATTTCTGGGGCAGAATAGCCAGTAAACTGACAGAAGCTATCATTCACATCAATATGACAGCCATCACTTAAGCGGGTAATTGTCATGGCGCTGGGACTCGAACGGAAGGCACGGGCAAACTTTTCTTCCGATTGATACAATGCAAATTGGGTGCGTTTGCGATCGGTAATATTGCGGGCAACCCAGATAACGGAATTGTTGGGTAATGGGGCAATACTGGCGGTAAACCAAACCCGTTGCTCGGCATCATTTAAACTGTAATCAAAATGAATCGGTTCTTGGGTTTCGATAACCTGGTGAATTTGCTGGAACCAGCTTTGAGTATTGTCACTGTCGAGAAATTGCTCAATCGTTTGGTTAATCAGGGGTATTGATTTTTTAATATCACGAGTGGGTCGAGTTGGTGCAACTTGAATATCATTAGTTTGAGGATCAATAATTAGGATAATATCCGGCATTGCCTCAAATACTGCTCGCATTTTGCCCTCAGAGGTTCGCAATTTTTGCTCAAGTAACTTGCGTTCTTCAATCTCTTGGTGAAGTTGCTGATTTTTGGTTTCTAATTCTTGGGTGCGATCGCGGACTGCTTGTTCTAGGGTTTGGTTATACTCGGTTAAAATTTTCTCGGTACGTTTGCGGGCGGTAATATCTTTGAATACACTAATGCCATAGAGTAGAATTCCCTGTTCATCATAGATGGGCATTGCCTGCATTTCTAGGGGAATTTGCTGATTGGCGTGACGCACTTCTAAGTCGTCAACGGTTACGGTTTCACCCTGGAGCGATCGCGCGATCGGTAAGCGGTCTAAAGGGTATAATTGATTGGTGTCTGCTCTATAAAGTTGATAGGTGGAACAAAGTTGCTCGGTGTGGAGATTTGGATCTAACTCCTGTGCCAAAATCTGCTTGGCTTGTTGATTCATAAAGTAAAGCTTACCGCTAGCCTCCACCACCAACACGCCAACAGGTACTGCTTCCAAAAATTGCGCCAACCGATGTTCACTTTCGCGCACCGCTTCTTCGGCTTGATCGTGCAACTGTTCAAAGACAAGATCACCATGTTCTGTGGATGTCTCTAGTACAATTTTTAAATCTGTATTTTCTTGCTTGAGGCGTACATTTTCGGCGTTGAGGTGATGAAGCGTTAACTGAGTCTGGATTCGGGCTAAAAGTTCGGCTTGGGTAAAGGGGACAATTAAATAATCAGTCGCCCCGGCTTCTAGGAGTGAGGGTAATGCCTTGATGTCGTTGTGAGAAATAGCGACAATAATCGGCACATCATTGAACTGTGGCGTTCTTTTCAGATTTTGGATTTGCTCATGGATGTTAATACCTGGATGATTAATCGCAATGATAATTAAGTGAGGGAGAGAATCAGGATTAAGGCTAGAGAGATACTGTTCAAGGTTGTCGGCGTGAATCAGACTATAGTCCGAGGGAAATAACGACTGAGTAATACAGGGATATTTTTGGTCAGCATCATCGACAACTAATACTCTTATCAATTGCTCCTGCATTAAACTATTCATGCTCAATCGTTATAGTGACAACAGTGAGGTAGACCTATCCCCAACTTCGTTAATATTGTAGGGTGCGTTAGCGAAGCGTAACGCACCATTGTTAGTGATCGTCTTAAAAATGTAGTGGCGTGACATAGCTAAAATTGTGCAATAGATTGACGGTTAAATTGGGCGCACGTCGGTGCGCCCCTACAATTCTCATTCACCATTTTAGGTGGGTCGGCGCTAAATCAGGGCACGATATTATCGTGCCCCTACCGAATTAATGCGCTCTAAACGGTGGTAGGGGCATGGCATTGCCCGATTATCACCATCTAAGGAGATATTCCTGGCTGACTCTTTGAATACTTCCGTAACAACTGATTAACCTCTGGATTATACAACCGCAAATAATTCCAATAATTCTCAAAAACTGCCTCCACATATCCCTTCGTTTCCGCAAAAGGAATCTGTTCAATGAACGCATCAGGGTCAGTTGTATCATACTTCCTGATCCACTTTGCCACATTCCCTGGACCCGCATTGTAACTCGCAACGGCGAATAGAGAATGGTTATTGTATTCTTGGTGAGTGTGATCTAAATACCATGTCCCCAATTTGACATTATCATTAGGGTCATTCAGGTCATACTCCTGAAGCTGAATTTTATCGGCAATCCATTGACCCGTTCCTGGCATCACTTGCATTAAACCCCTGGCTCCCGCGATAGAACCAATTTCGGGTTCAAACCGTGATTCTTGGCGAATTAAACCAATTACCAATAAAGGATTCAGTTGACGTTGACC
The DNA here is from genome assembly GCF_040221695.1 of Coleofasciculus sp. E2-BRE-01. Taxonomy (NCBI): domain Bacteria; kingdom Bacillati; phylum Cyanobacteriota; class Cyanophyceae; order Coleofasciculales; family Coleofasciculaceae; genus Coleofasciculus; species Coleofasciculus sp. E2-BRE-01. Next base: position 4,386 of record NZ_JAVKEA010000008.1, read on the forward strand.
TGACCAGTTGTTAACGTATTCAAAAAATGGTAGAGGAAACAGCGTATACCAGTAAGCGGGTTCAGCCCGCAAGGCTTGCCATTGCCGACGTTCTTCCGGGGTTTCGCGCTGACTCAAAAACCAAACTTGGTTAATCCCATTGATGTTATCACCTACCCCTAAACGCATGACGCCATCAGTAAATTGTTCAGCAACCGTGGGTTCCTGGCGATTCTGAAACTCGGCTTGCCAAAGCGTCCAACTGTCCTGATTTTGTCCCAATAGATGCAATTCTTTTAAGGTATCCGATCCAGCCGGAAGTCGCGATCGCGTTTTCGGTAGCACCACCGTCGGATTCACATCCCGCACCGTGGTAAAATCCCCCACATCCCAGCCTAAAAATCGGGCAGACCGCCACGCATAATAGGATTCGGGATACTGTGCCAAAACATGTTCAAACGCGGATGTAGCTTCCTCTTGGCGTCCCAGTTGCATTGCCCATCTGCCCACCCAAAACGCGGCTTCCGGGGCGATGGAACTATCGGGACTATCTGTGGTAATCGGTTGCGCCCATTGCCATGCTTCGGCGAGATTCCCAGCTTGGGCTTTCTGATTTGCCACCTGCCAACGATAGTCTGCGGCGGCATCAGAATTCGGATATTGAGTTAACACCGATTGACGGGCTTGGGCGGCAGATTGAGAACTCCCCAACGCTTCTAGGATGTTGGCTTTGGTGAGTAGGGCTTCTGGGGCTTCATCGGGGAACTTCGCCACGACTTGATCCAGATAGGGGATTGCCTCTGTGGAGGGGAGGAGACTCGCCAGACGCCGCAATCCTAACCCCGTTTCCTTAGCATCGGGAAAGGTGCGAATAAGCTGTTGATAGGCGGCTTTCGCTTCTTGGCGTTTCCCTTTCAGGTGATAGCCGCGCCCGACTCGGTAGGCATTTTCGGGTGTGGGTGGGGCTTTGGTGTAGGCTTTGGCAGCTTTGGCATATTCACGGGTTTCCCAATAGCCAAAGGCAATCGTCTGCCAGTCTTGGGGCTGTAACTGAGAGGCATACTGATCGACTAAGCGATCGCGAATTCCGCCACTACCAGGAGCATCGTGTGCTGATTTGGCTAAGAGTAAGAGTAAATTCAGTTGTTTAGGATTCTCTTGCAGCTTTTGGCGGACAATATCCAGGGTAAGGGGATGAGTCGGAAACTGTGCGATCGCCTGTTGCCAATAGTCTGGATTCGATTGACCTAAACTATAGAGGGCGTGCGCTGCTACGGGTTCATTCGGATAAGTCTCTAGAATCCCTTGCCAAGCTTGTTCGGCGTTAACCGTATCCCCCATCGCTGTGTAGGCTTGAGCGCGTTTCAGGGCAATGTGAGAAGCTAACTGGGGATACTTCGCGTCCAATCCCTCTAGCCATTGAAGTGCCGTCTCTGGCTGCTGTTGTCCAATTAAATCCGACGCCAACAAATAACGGGCGCGAGATTGATCCAGAGATTGACGCCCCGAAGCAATGTCCATCAGTTGTTCCGCCCTGGCTTCGGGGGATAAGGAGACTAAGGGCAATACCAGGGATTGAGCATCCTTTTGAGTCAAACCCAGTTCACTTTGCGGGGACTCACCGACCCAGTTTTCCAGAATACCAGTCTGTCGGAGAACAAACCAAGACGAACCACATAAGGCAATAAATAGCAATCCCGCCCCGACTGCTACAGGAACTCTGTATTTTTGTACCTTTAGCATGAAACCTATTTCGCCCAATACTGATAAAATCTACTGTCTCCCATTGTGACGAACGATCAGGAAAATGGGTGGCATTCAGGGGAAGATGGGGGAGCAATGTAGAGACGTAGCATGCTACGTCTGGGAGCTGGGGAAGATGGGGAAGATAGGGGAGATGAGGAAGATAGGGAAGATAGGGAAGATAGGGGAGATAGGGGAGATAGGGGAGATGAGGGAGATGGGGAAACAAATGACGAATGACAAATGACGAATGACAAATGACGAATGACGAATGCAATACTAAAGATGAGGTAAAAGATAAGAGACAGAACCAAGGAATGGAAATTCGAGCCACGGATACACCACGGGTAGATTGGACTGGTGATGCCCTAGCACTGGGATTCTTTGAAGATGCTGTAGAGTTAACGGGTGATTTAGCCCAGCTTGATCAGAAACTCTCTGGTACGCTGAAGGAACTGATTGAGGAAACCGAGTTTAAAGGAAGCGTTGGCAGTAGTGCTGTAACTCGTGTGGGTGCCGGTAGCTCAGTTCGTAAGGTTATTTTAGTCGGGTTGGGTAAATCGGATGACCTAACGGTAGACAGTTTACGTCGGGTAGCGGCGGCGATCGCGCGGATGGCAAAGCAGCAAAAGAGTAAAACTCTGGGTGTTAGTCTCCCGGCGAGGAATAATGATGCCGCCCTCAGCGCCCAGGCGATCGCAGAAGGGATTACTCTAGCATTGCATCTGGATAATCGCTTTAAGTCAGATCCAGAAGATAAGGGGGCGAAACTCGAACAGGTTGACTTACTTGGATTGGGTGATGTGCAAGCGGCGATTAACCAAGCCACTGCTATTTGTGAAGGGGTAATCTTAGCACGAGAGTTAGTCGCCGCCCCCCCGAATTCTGTCACTCCCCTAACCTTGGCACAAACAGCCCAGGATATTGCCTCTGCCTATGGCATGACGCTAGAAATATTAGAGCGAGACGAATGCGAAAAGTTAGGCATGGGCGCGTTTTTGGGTGTGGCGCAAGCCTCAGAAATGCCACCCAAGTTTATTCATCTCACCTATAAACCTGAAGGAACACCACGTCGGAAACTGGCGATTGTGGGGAAGGGATTAACCTTTGATTCTGGTGGCTTAAACCTGAAAGTCTCAGGTAGCGGCATCGAAACCATGAAAATGGATATGGGAGGGGCGGGTGCTACCCTCGGTGCAGCCAAGGCGATTGGTCAATTAAAGCCGGATGTGGAGGTTCACTTTATTAGTGCCGCAACGGAGAATATGATTAGTGGTCATGCGTTGCATCCCGGTGATATCCTTACGGCGTCCAATGGCAAAACCATTGAGGTGAATAATACCGACGCCGAAGGACGACTGACGCTGGCGGATGCGTTGGTGTTTGCCGAAAAGCTGGAGTTAGACGCGATCGTGGATTTAGCCACCCTCACCGGGGCTTGTGTTGTAGCTCTCGGTAATGATATTGGTGGACTTTGGACAACCGATGACACCCTCGCCACTCAATTCAAAACGGCATCGGAAAAAGCGGGTGAAAAATTCTGGCAGATGCCGATGGAAGAGAAATACTTTGAGGGAATGAAGTCACCCATTGCTGACATGAAAAACACGGGTCCTCGTGCAGGGGGTTCAATCACGGCGGCTCTATTTTTAAAGCAGTTTGTGAAAGAGACATCCTGGGCGCATTTAGACATCGCTGGTCCAGTTTGGGCAGATAAAGAAGACGGGTGCAATAATGCTGGGGCGACAGGTTTTCCAGTTCGCACGCTGGTTAATTGGGTTTTGGCGTAATACCAAGTTGCCGTCAAAGCGGTAATCTGTTACTTAATTTGATGGATTCGTAGGGGCGCAAGGCTTGCGCCCTGATTAAAATTTGTGAGAAAATTTTCCAATCTCGCACACGCCACTCGCTTTGATCAACCAACAAAATGGGGAGTAAATGATGACAAGCGAAAAAAACAAAGAAAGTATTGAAATCCGTGGGCATTTAGGTCCGATCCAGGCTATAGATGCTCCTCTTACCTTAGAAATATCTCCTCTCACCGTTTTTATTGGACCACAAGGAACAGGTAAGTCTCTAGTGAGTCAATTGTTATATTTCTTTCGTGATGCACAATACTTAATTTCTACTCATTCAAAGCAAGAAGGTCCAGAAATTAGTGTCCGAAAAGTAATAGAAGGTATTCGTTCAGGAGAAAAGAGTGCCCGATCATTTTCTTCTTTTGTAATGGGAAACAATGTCGATATTCAGTACAAAACACAAGACAGTAATCAAGATGACTATGACTGGACAATTACCTGCTATGAGTCAAACCGGAAAATCCGACCGAGGCGCGAGTTTAATCAGGCAATTAAATCATGGTTGATGAAAATAGCAGAGAATCCCTCATCATCAGGAGATATTCAATCAAATGCCCTATTTATTCCAGCAGAGCGATCGTTTTTTTCACGTTTAATTAATTCAGATCCCCAGTCTCTAGGAGGGTCTGAACTACCTATTACAATGCGTGAATTTACGACGTTTCTCTTCAAGTCAGCCAATACTCATCAAAAATGGCAAGAAAGTTCTCAGAGAAAGCCATTAGAAGTGAGTGAAATCGATAAGATAATTACGCATGAATTACGTGGGTATGCCGTTTTTTCTAGAAAGGGACCTTATGCTCGTAGATGGCAATGGATGCCTGAAAATAGTAATCGTCCAATTGAAATAGAAATGGCATCTTCGGGGCAAATGGAAACTTGGCCCATGGTTTCCATTGCTCAAGCAATGTTTGGATGGGAAACAGGGCAAAGACCATTATTTATACATATTGAAGAACCAGAAACACACCTCCATCCTTCTGCTCAAGTTGCTATCACTAAACTATTAGCTTACTTATGTAATAAAGGATTTCGGCTTGTCATCACCACTCACTCAATATTTGTCTTGTATGTTTTAAATAATTTGATTTTAGCAGCTCAAAATTTGCCTGAACAAAATTTTGAAAATATTCCCAACTCTTCATTTAGGCTCCCATCCAATCAGTTGTCAGCCTATTTATTTTCAGAGGGGACTGCTGTTTCAATTCGCGATCAAGAATCTGGGCAATTGGATGAAAGTAAGCTGTCCAGTGTATTGGGCAATCTTGAGATGCAGTATAACCAAATTCAAGCTTATGACATTTTGTGGAGATAGCGTGTAATGCCTTTGGATTGTACAGGTGAGAGCTTACCGGACATTCCCGAAATTGAATCTCAAGAGAATCCCAACTCTTTGGATGACTTTTGCTTGATTCTGAATACGAATGATCAAGTTATCTTTTATGAAAATCTTTCTGGGGCTAACTATAAATACTGGATGATTTTAGAAGCTGATGATTATCCGCTTGCCGCTTGTGATCTGGAAAAATATGCAGACTATGCATCTCAAAATAACCAGTGGATCGGGAGAAGAGCCGACTACTTAATTATTGGCTCTCATCAAGGTGATTGTTACCTTGTTGTCGTTGAGTTGCGCCAAGTCTTAGTCAAAACAAAGCAAGAGGATGACAAGTTTGAGCAGTTACGACAATCTATTAAACAAATCATTGAGCATCTAGAAATAATTAGTAACTCTACATCATTAGAAGCAGTGTATATAAATCCAAGTTCCTACAAAATAATTGGAGTGCTCATTGCTCCAGCTAATACAAGAAGCTTTAGTCGTGGGGAACTTAACCCTATAGTTGCAATTAACTCTCACAAAGTATTAATCAGAACCTTACCCAAGAATGCGTTGTCTGATTGCAAAATAACATGGACGGATTTGCTCCAGAGGATAGGTTTACCTTCCAACCATAGAGCAGGTACATCAAATCCTGAGTTTGATATTCCTGTCACTCATACTCCGTCATAAAATTTCTGGCAAATTTTACTTTTAAATAGTAGTTTAATTGTATCAGCGTTAATCGGACGTTACCTCCGGTTCATACTCGTGACAGCCTTCGCAGGAACCGAGAGGGTTTACAGCACAAAGCAAGAATGCTGAATTCGCATAATATCGACAGGTATGCTTTTTATCGACCGTGTTTGATAATTGCCTCATGCGTTGCTCGTGAAAATTAATCAAGCGTTTAATCTGAGCATGGGATTTTAGTCTCATGCGTTTAAATCCAATTGTTGTCATCGCTAACTTCACCAAAGACAGTTGTAAGGTCTATTTCCTTAATTTTCTCTAGACAACGGTATAATAATTCCTAATTATGCCATAAAATATCTACCCAATTGCACAGATACAATGGGTAACCGGATGCATTATTCAGATTTTGCACCTTTCCCTAGTGAATAATACGGAGAAACGCTTGGAAGTAAGCGCCATAAATGTCCACTTTTAGGCAAATCTGGGTAGGTCTTATGTAACGAAAAAAGCCGCGTCTCCTGAGAAACGCAGCTATTGACTTGAAAAACTCGGTGCGGTAGAATTGCCCTATTAATTACTTCTAATCAAACCAAATTAACAAGCAGGATAATTGCTCAGCTATCCTGCTTATCTTTACTCTAGGACGCGACGACATCGGCAACGGTCAACGAATTCAAGTTATCGAGATTGACTCCCGAAATAGTATCGAGCGTTTGTCCGCCAAATTCTCCGTACATTCTAGCCAATGCTCCGGTTAAGCCAGCATTGTAGTCCATCGCTACTTCATTCCGAATGAAGTCCGTGCGCTCATCGACATAATCAAAATCATCGGCTGAAGCGGGACCACCGACCAGCGCCCCGTAGAGGGTGTGTAGATTATCGCGAGAATCGCTGATATTCGTCACTCCAGAAGCCGCACGGTGGTGGGGATTGAGTGCATAGTCCTCACCAAAACCAACCATGTAGCTGAAGTCGCGGGGATTATCGCCCAGAATGTAGTCAATTTGTCCCTCAGCAAAATCCGAGTATTGACCATTGGGGTCATTCACCGTATCCGCGTAGACACCAGCCAGGAAAGAGGTATTGGCGCTGTAGCGCAGAGAACCCCACTGACTCAGCCATGCGAGTCCACCATCGGTATAGGTTGCGGTACTACCGCCGGGAAGCCAGGAGTTTAACCAGCCTTCCACATCACCTTTATACTCAGATTTCCCAGTTTCCTGAGCTAACATGATAGCCGAACCATAAGATTTGTCATCCCACGATTGCGTCCACCCTGGACCAATTCCCTGGTATAAACTTTCGGCTTTGTTGAGATAGGTCGTATCTGTACTACCCGCCGCCTCAGTTGCTTTGTGCAGCCAGGTAGCCCCCCAAACTAACTCGTCTTGGAAGCCGCTGAAGGAATTGTAGAATTGACCCGCATCTGGAATCGCGTCAGTATACGTACCGCGATATTGGTCGGCAAAATCGTAGAGTTGTTGGGCGTTCTGTAGTAGGGTATCCGCGTAGGCTTCGTCTACTCCTCGGAAGACAATCGAAGCCGCCGCCAGAGACGCCGCTGCTTCCCCGGCTAAATCAGACCCAGGATTCTGGCGGTCGATTTTATAGGCGGGTCGTTCCATGGTCATGTCTTCCGGAGCGCCCCAGAAAGCATGGTCGAGGTTACCGTCTCCAACCTGTCCGTAAAACTCTTTCGTCCCTTGACCATCGGTAACATGAGCTTTGAGAATGTAATCAGTACCCCACTTAATCGAATCCAGAATTTCTTCAAATTGTCCACTTTGTTGATAAGCATCCTGGTATTCAACCGCGCCCCAACTCAGCATCGTCATTGAAGCGGCTCCGGGTAAGCCGAACTTAACATGGTCTCCTGCGTCGTAGTAACCGCCCGTGAGGTCAAGTCCCACATCTGAGCCATCGTTTAGAGCCGAATCACCACGCCAAGGGAGAGGATTGGTATCGGGTAAGTCACCAGAACGTTGAGCATAGTAGAAGAGGAGAGACTTTTGCAGCGCTTCCCCATAATTAAAGTCCCCTTGCTGAGGAGGGGGTTGGGAGGAATCGTTATTGAGAATGGTTCCTACCCCTTGACTGTCTCCAATTGTGGCGTTGGTGGCTTGGGAGAGATTCACCTTAAAGGTTTCATTACCTTCTACTGTTGTGTCACCCAAGATGGGTACGGTAAACGTCTTACTGGTTTGTCCAGGGTTGAAACTCAGTGTACCGGATTTAGCGGTATAGTCAGACCCAGCAATGGCGGTGTCATTCGCCGTGGCGTAATTCACACTGACGCTTTGACTACTTGGAGCCGAGAGGTTGACAGTAAATGTCGCGTTTTTCGTACCGCTATCGCCCTCGGTGACACTGACATCATTGATCGATAACTGGGACAAGACTGGGGTAGAATCATCATTATCGATAATTGTGCCAACACCTTGACTGTCGGCAATTGTAGCGTTGTTAGCTTGGGAGAGGTTCACCTTAAAGGTTTCATTCGCCTCATCCAGGGTGTCACCGAGGATGGGTACGGTGAACGTTTTGCTGGTTTGTCCAGGGCTGAAATTCAGTGTACCGGATTTGGCAGTATAGTCAGACCCAGCAATGGCGGTGTCATTCGCCGTGGCGTAATTCACACTGACGCTTTGAGTACTCGCCTCTGAGAGGTTGACAGTAAATGTCGCATTTTTCGTGCCACTATTGCCTTCGGTAAGGCTGACATCATTAATTGAAAGGGTTGGTGGCGTGGGTGAACTGGTACTGGGGACAATATCAATGTAGTTCACATTAAACGAGTTGGAGAGCATATCCAGGCGCAGTTGCTGACTCCCAGCGGAGAGGTTCACCCCTTGAGCCGTCACATCCGTCCAATTTTGCCATCCCCCTGTTCCGCCAAAGCTCAGGGTTTCACTTTCACCCCCAACCGAAACCTTTAAACTGCGTGTCCCTGACTGCGCTGAGGCAACACGAGCAACAATGTCGTAGGTTCCGGCTTCAGGAATGTTGACATCGTAGGTTAACCATTCCCCTTGCTGAATCCAGCCAACATTGTAGCCGCCACCCAAATCTGTAGTGGCTTGGATATCTACATCATCAGAGCGAAACGCCCCCCCTGTGTTACCTGAGCTTTTATCGAAGAAACTAGCATAGTCTTCCGCTTGAACTCGGATGGGAGTATTGGCGGGAGGAGAGCTAGAGTCATCATTGTTAATCGTACCCACCCCTTGAGCATCAGCAATCGTTCCGTTGCTGGGATTGGAGAGGTTAAGTCTGAAGGTTTCATTGCTCTCCACCGTCGTGTCCCCAATTACAGGCACACTGACAATTTTAGAGGTTTCTCCCGCCGCAAAGGTGAGTGTACCCGATTGAGCGGTGTAGTCAGACCCCGCCGTGGCTGTGTCATTGTCAGTCCCATACTCAACCGTCACCTCTTGGTCACTGGCTTCGGACAGGTTGACGACAAATTCAGCCGCAACCGTACCACTGTCACCTTCGGTAACCGTTACATCATCAACAGAAAGCGTCGGTATAGATGGAGACGTGCCAATGGATTCTCCATTCAGACTATAGCCAGTGGGTTCAATACTGTCGCCACTACCGTTGAAACCGAAAGAAACAGTACCGTCAGCCGCTAGAGTGCCGTTATAGCTGAGGTTGCGAACTGTATAACGGTTGCCTTCTTGACTAACAATTTCCGCACCCCAAATATTAGTAATTTCAAAGGGAGCTTCAAACTCCAGAGTCCAACCATTTACATTGCTGGAACTATTGTTGGCAATTTCTAGATTCGCTGTAAAGCCACTTCCCCAATTGTTGGCAACATTAAAATCAACAGCAAAAGTCATTCTTTAACTCCTATTAGTGAGCGCATTGAGCAAGAACAAAAGCAAGGATTTGTTCTCAGGGCAGGAATTGGCAGCTACAATAATGTTTGCTCGGACATTTTTTGTGGTGCTATTCGCAGGTACCACTAATAGCTATTCTGGCAAGCAAAATATGAAATGTCATCATTTTTTAATAAAGTTATTTTAAAGATTAATAAAAGAAAAATAAAATCAATATTTGGCTTTTAAAATAAAAATAAATATATTTTTTGCTCTGAAAATATATTTATAATTGTGTTCATTCTTTTTTCTCCCATTATCTGTTTCAAGAAGAAAGGAAGCGGAGGTGTTGGGGGTGCAGGGGAGATGGGGGAGATGGGCTCACAAGGGTAGGTTTTTTAAGATGGGGGTTTAGGCAAGACAAGGAAGACAGGTAGACCA
>NZ_JAVKEA010000009.1:0-17933 GCF_040221695.1 Coleofasciculus sp. E2-BRE-01
ATGTTCCTTCTGTCTCTTGGATTTTTTCAACCATGACTCCTGGTAAGTTGAGGAGCTTTGTCATTTCTCTTTTCACAATTACTACTCTGGATTTTAGGTACAGTATGTTAACAGTTTAGCACACTAAGTACGGAAGACCCAAAAAAAATTATCGATATTTTGGGATGGTGCAACTTACCATGATTCTAAGCAGTTTCGAGAATACTTAAAGACAATTAATCAAGATTTATCAGAGGAAGACTGGTTGATAAGTTGTACGAAATTTGCTCCGAACGCTCCCGAACAAAATCCAGTCGAAGATATTTGGTTGCAAGTTAAAACTTTCATTAGACAATTTTATCATCTTTGCAGCTCTTTTAAAATAGTTAAGTGGTTATTTAAGTTTTTTGCTGATGGTCAAATATTCGATTTTCCAAAAATATTTCAGTATGGAAAATTGCCACAATCTATTTAGGATTGCTATAGCATGGGCATGAACTGCATCCGGCGTCGTCCACAATACATCACGTTGGCACAGAACAGACGGTAACCAAATCAATTCTGCCAACATTCGACCCACAGTTGATCGCGTAATATCTGCACCCGAAGCTGTCATCACCGGAAACAGCCCTAACAGTTTCCACCGCATCCCGCCAACGCCATCCACCATCCGATCAGAACCCCACACAGGTAAGCCATTCATCCGTACCGCCGCCCGCCAGATAAAACCTCGACGCCAACAGATGACTTGTTCGGCGGTGAAAGGAAGCCAACCCCGCAGTTTAATTTCACCATGCATCCGCAGTCGCACCGCAGAGGCTAATTTTGTTCCTGGCGCGATCGCATGGTTCAGATAGCGTTCTACCGCCTCAGGAAGCCCCACCAATTGATCAGCTTGAAAAACCGACTCGCTGGGTGGCGTTGACTCCCACAACTCCTCTAGGGAAACCGCTTGACTCATAGTTACCTCCAACCCCGATTCTTAAAAACAATTGTCCGGATTAAATCGTTATAATCCAGTATTTATTGTCAGCGAAGCAAACCGATTCATCAGGTTGCTCAAGGAAGGGAAAGCCCTCATTTTATACTACACAAATCGTCCCGCTTCCCTAATCACTATTCCCCATCGCAAATCACCAGGTTGCAATCCACCGAGTCATAAACCCAGCCAATCAGGTTGGCGTTTATAACGGCTAGTCCTATTGAAATTGTACCGATGTCACGTCAACATTTATCCAGTCCTCAGCGAAAATTCACTCGACGTTCATTTCTAGTCCTGGGTGGTGCGGCTTTAGCCCAAGGATTAGGACTTGTGTCCCCAGTCGCCGCCGAGTCTGTCAGTCTTCGCCGCAGTACGATTCTGGGAGTTCCCCTCTATCAAACTCATATTGATCTGACGAACCCCGATACATTTATCGCCATTGGTTTAGCCAATAATTCCACTCTGGGAAATCATCAAGGGGCGATTGGTGAAGAATCGTTTGGTAATATGGTTCGTCGCTATCACGCGGCTGTCGTCGCCAGTGGCACATTTTTTAGCAAAAAAGACCCAAAACGGCTGATGGGAAATATGGTATCAGCCGGGACGTTTATCAAATACAGTCCCTGGGAAAATTATGGCACGACGCTGGGATTGCGGGTAGGAAATAAACCCGAATTAGTGACAGCGCGAGTGGATGGAAAACCAGATTGGGGTCAACATTGGTTTTCGCTGACTGGGGGTCCAAGACTGCTGAGAAAGGGAAAAGTCTGGTTAGCGCCGCGTAGTGAAGGGTTTACTGATCCGCGTGTTATGGGTGTGGCGCATCGCTGTGCGATCGGGTTTCCAGCTAGTGGCAAAAAATTAGTCTTAGTCACGTTTCTAGCACCGTTACCCCTATGGCGAGAAGCGAAGGTAATGCGGGCAATTGGTTGTAGTGAGGCGATGAATCTAGATGGCGGTGCATCTAGCGCATTATACAACAGGGGGAGGATTTTGGTGAATCCAAAACGGACACTCACGAACGCGATCGTTGTGTATGATTCCCATCATCCTGCACCCACATTCTTACGTGAGACTTGGCAGAAGTTTCAACAAGGAGAACGACCTGTTGTTCCCCAGTTATTCAGGGTTTGAAGGATTAAAAAATATATCGTTTTAAAAAGAGCGATCGCCTGTCAGATCCCTGTAGGGGCGACCCGCTTAGCCTAATTAACACCACCCGTCCATTTAATTTTATCGGGTCGCCCTCTCCTCAAACCTTTGGGTTAAAACGTGTTTATGTAAGAATGTTGCCTATTCCCTATTCCCTCTCCCCACTACAACACTTATTCAGCCGCCCCTTGGGGGGAACGCTTGTTCAAGTCGCCGCGTAAGACATCATCCCCGTCACCGCCGAAGATGGTATCATTTCCCAGGTTGCCTGCGATGGTGTCATTACCGTCAAATCCGTTAATGCGATCGCTCCCTTGGGTGCCAACTAAAGTATCGTTATTGGGGGTGCCATTGATTCCTGAGCGGATACTGCCAAACACCACATAAGTTTCTCCTGCTAAAAAGTTACCGTTGGGTTCAGCACTGTATGCACCGATAATCAAGTCATCAACGCCATCTCCATTGATATCTCCGGCTCCACTCACTGAAACACCTGAGTAGTCACGCACATCAATGCCGTTGATGACAAAGCCATTGCTACCGTTGAGTTCAGATAGCTCAAGTGAAGCATTGAAACCTTCGCTGTTACCAAAGACCACATAAGTTTCTCCTGCACTCGAGTTACCGTTGGGGTCAGCAGAACGGGCACCGATAATCAAGTCATCAATGCCATCCCCATTGATATCTCCTGCTCCACTCACCGAAAGACCTTAGTTGGTCTGGGTTGGGGAGCAATGCTTAATATAGCTTAAAAAATAAATAGGGCTGTATCCAACCATCGGGCTTGGGGCGTTGTTTTTTGTGCAAAGGGTTCAGAGTGATCGGGAGATTCTGGTAGAAGCTTGTCACTCACCACACTCAATCTTGATATTGTAGAGCTGCTTGCTGCTTTGAGCATACTGTTTTTCCAGTCAGAGTGCGATCGCGTGCCAGAGTGCGATCGCACCCAAACAGTTCCCACTCACGTACTAGAGCGCTAGTCCATTACATTTGGGTGTATTACATCAACAAGTCTGGGCTAGAGATATGGCACTTTTGGGTAAGAAACAGCAACGACACAAAAAGCCGATCACTGACAAAGAGAGCCAGCGTTGGTTAACTGCCGATTATGCTACTCAGACTATGATTCCACCAGAAATTGCCGTCGTCACTGTGGCAGATCGAGAAGCCGACATCTACGAGTTGTTTATGCAGCCACGCCGCCCCAAGAGTGAGTTTCTCATTCGTGCTCAGCATAACCGCTCAGTCAAACCAACTCAAGAGCACCAACATATTGAGCGTCTTCAGCAAGCCATTCGCTTGCGTTCACCCTTGTGGTCAGCTCACCCTAGAACTCAGACGCCATCCAGAACGCCTTGCCCGTCAAGCTCACCTGACCCTGCATGCTACCACCCTCGAGTTACAACCTCCAGCTACTCATCCACAGCGACAGCACCTGCAACCAATTCGCGTTCAGGTAATTTTGTCTCTTAAGCTGTTCGGCATTTAAACCTTAATGTCAATAATGGCGAAAGGATGGTAGTGCGAGCATCTTGCTCGCTACCCATTCCCAATTTAAATGCATGACAGCTTACTGCATATTTGAATAGCAGTGGAAACAGGTAATTGTGTTGTGGTTGGGGCGTGAAGATGTGGAAAATGAACCCAGATTATGCCAAATCGAAGAGTAAAATTTCAGCATCGGTTGTTGCCGCTATTGCCACATCTGTTTCCTCACTCAAAGCCGCACCGTCTCCTGACTCTAAGGCTAACCCGTTCACCGTAACCGTACCTCGCGCTACCTGTAGCCAGCCATAGCGTTGAGGTGCCAGAGAATGAGTGATGCGATCGCGCTTTGTCAAGACTGCTGCATATACGTTTACATCTTGATGAATCGTCAGGGAGTTTTCTCTGCCATCACCTGAAGCAATTAAATGGAATTGTCCGGCATTCTTGGCGATGCCAAAGTTATGCTGTTCATAGCTAGGATGATGTCCATTTTTATCGGGCAAAATCCAAATCTGCAACAAGTGAACCGATTCCGTTTGTGAATGATTAAATTCACTATGACGAATCCCTGTTCCCGCACTCATCCGTTGTACATCACCGGGATAAATCACAGAACCATTTCCCATACTATCTTTATGTTCTAGCGCCCCATCTAAAACATAAGTAATAATTTCCATGTCCCGATGTCCGTGAGTACCGAATCCTGCACCCGGACTAACCCGATCCTGATTAATCACGCGCAGGCTACGAAATCCCATCGCGTTTGCATCGTAATAGTTAGCAAATGAAAAGGTGTGATAGGTGTCTAACCAACCGTAATTAGCATGTCCTCTGTCTTGAGATTTGCGAAGTTTAATCATTTGTCATTCGTCCTTTGTCCTTTGTTATCCCTATAACCATCGGACTGGGTTAGGTATTCATAGGGAGCATCCCAACAAAATATAGGGCTAAAGCCCTTACTACGAACCCAAGCTAATCTATCAAATTAGGTGTGCCACGCTAGTAGGGTGTGTTAGCGTAGCGTAACGCACCTTAACCAATATATATGGTGTGGCTGTGTAAGTCCTGATAGTTCAACTATAAAACCCATACCGCTATTATGGGAAGTATGCACTTTAAAGTAAGCTAGTTACCAAAACGATACTATGGCAACCAAACGCGCTGATCAGGAACGTGCCAATTGTCCGGTAGAACGGACATTAGAGGTTATTGGCGGTCGCTGGAAAGTCTTGATTCTGCGGGAATTATTGGCAGAGGTGAAGCGTTTTGGTCAGTTACATCGGGCTTTACATGGTATTACCCAGAAAATGCTGACGCAACAGTTACGAGAACTGGAAGCGGATGGTATTGTTCATCGGGAGGTTTATCTGCAAGTTCCGCCAAAGGTTGAGTATTCTTTAACACCATTAGGTGAGAGTCTTCAACCGATTCTTGAAGCGATGCATGAATGGGGGATAAAACATTTGACCCTTACACAAGACAAATGACAAATGACAAATGACAAATGACAAACGACAAACGAGGTTTAAGGGATGGCTTCAGCTAACCCCATACTAATTAACCTAAAGGCAATATGTTGCACCTGTTCTACCGGAAACTTGAGATTTTGTGCAATGGCATGAAGCGATACAGCGTCTTTACTATACTGCCAAATTTGCCATTCTAATGTATCTAGTCGATAGGACGGATAACCCGCAATTGTATTGAGTAAATTCTGATTCGGATCAGGTAATTTAGCTGCCAAGTTATCCCAATTGGGTAAAACGCGCAATCCCATTAAAGTGGCTTCTGTCGCCGGAATACTTAACCCAGTCATTTCTTGAGTAGGAATTACCGCCAGGGAATCAAATCGAAAAGAACCATCTTGCAGTTGAAACAGCACAGACAATTGCTGCAACAGTTGAATTTGAAACAGTTGTTCTAAGTTTAAGCGTGTTAAAACACCTTGTTGTTTTAAACAGACGCCTAATGGCTGATTAACGGGACAACACCATTGAACCAGTTTAGATAACACGCGATCGCTCACTAATTTACATTTGCTAATCAGGGAGATTAAACCTTGTCCATCATGGCGATTTGCTGCCGCGACAATGTGACCTTGTTTAACCCATAAGTAGTAAGTTCCGGTGGCTGGTGCCAAAGTATGAACTGTCAACAGCCCCGTCCTTTTGCCCTTTTCAAGTAACTGAAAAATCTCTGGTAATGATACGTCGCTTAAAGTACCGATAATACCCATCATTGTAATTACTAAGGCATTTGCCCTATCAAGTTGTTTCTTGCAGTTTGCCCTTAGTCCTCAAATAATACAACGCAAGATCACAAGTTAAGTTCACAACTTAACCACTGACTGGGTGATGTTGATGGCAAAGTCGGCTAGTTCAGGCAAAGCGTTCACAGTTTTTTCACGGTTTTAGTTTAGAATGAACAGTTTGAACAAATTCTGGCTCTTAACCGCATCTTAATCTGAATGTCACCAAAATATCAGCCTCCCAAACGTCAACGGGGAGTTATTCTTTCCGTTCAAGGTTGGCAGCGCCTAAATGCCGCGCAGCGCAAGTTAGCCTTTCAAGATAATCGGGGAAAACCTTACACCCTGGAACAATTAAGCGAACGTACCCATTTAAGCCCAAACACCCTGATCAAAGTACGACGGCGCACAATACCTGTCGATCGCAAAACCTTGATGTCCTATTTCAGCGCCTTTGATCTGACGCTTAATCCTAATGATTATACCAAAGCAGACAGCAAATTATCTGATTATGAGCAAGTTCCGCTCAAAAGTCCAGTCCCTCTCAATTCTCCCTTTTATATCGAACGTCTACCCATTGAATCCCTGTGTCACGAAACCTTGGTGAAACCAGGAAGTTCCATCCAAATTGTTGCCCCCAAGCAAATGGGTAAAACCTCTCTGATGACGCGAATCTTGCAGCAGGCTAGGGCGGAAGGCTTTTATACAATCCTTTTAAACCTGCAACTGGCAGAGTCTTCGATAGTCTGTAATTTAAATCGATTCCTGCAATGGTTCTGTGCGGTAGTGACACGGGGCTTAGATTTACCGCATCAAGTGCCAACCTATTGGGATGATATCTATGGCGGAAATGCTAACAGTACGTATTATTTTGAAACTTATCTCTTACCGAAACTTGATAATCCTTTGGTTTTAGCCTTAGACAACGCTGATCTACTATTGAACTATCCAGAGATTGCTCAAGAATTTTTTAGGTTACTGCAAAGCTGGGGTGAAAAAGCTAGCTATGGGGATAGGTGTAGCCAGATGTGGCAAAACTTGCGCCTTGTGATTGCGAATTCAACTGAAATTTACGCCATGCCTGGGGTGAATTCCATTGACTTTACAGCAGAATTATCGATTCAGTTGTCTGAATTAACCGAGGAACAAGTCCAAGATTTATTGATTCGCCATGGATTCAATTGGCATCCCCAACAGGTCAAGCAATTATATCAGTTTTTAGGGGGTCATCCTTCTCTGATTCAGCTAACTTTAAATGCGATTAAAACAGAAAATATTTCCATTGATCAATTCTTAGCAACCGTTACCGCAGAAGCAGACATTTATCGGGAGCATTTGCACCAGTGCTTATGGCATCTCCACCATGATTCAGGACTAATGAATGCTTTGATTCAAGTGCTCAATTCATCAACGCCTGTAGAATTCGAGCCAATTCTTACTCGTCGCTTGCAGAATCTGGGACTGGTGCAGGTAGATCAAGGCAAGGTTAGGCTGCGGTGTCAATTGTATCACCAATATTTTCGCGATCGCCTCAAACCCCTCGGCTTAAAATTCTCCCCCGAAACCCGCCAAGCTAGCATGGTGGTGATTGAGGGGGTCAACTTAACCGCTAACCTGCTGGCTCATCCGGAACCGACGTTTAACCAACTCTACAAAGACCTACAATTGTTTGTCCAGCTTGCTCAAGAATTTGACGGAAAAATTATCAAATCCATTGACCAAGGAATGTTAATTGTGTTTCCCAGTTGCCTACAGGCGGTTAACTTTGCCCAAGAGATTCAATTAACACTTCAATCCGCCGTTCAACGGGACTCAAATTCAGGACTCTGTTATCGGATTGGCATTCACTGGGAAGATGTTATTTTTTGTTACACGGGCGTGAGTGGACCCGGCGTCAAAATTGCCCACCATCTCACCGCAGAAGCCCCTCCTGGCGGGATTTTTATATCTCATAGCGTTTATGAGGCGATCGCGAACCATTTACCCCAGCCACCGCAACCGATGGGACAGTTGCAATTTGAGGACAGTGAACAACCAATTGCCCTTTACCAACTAAAATAAGCATTTTGGTAGCGCCAAAACCTTTGATATACCGTAGGGTGGGCAATGCCCACCAGCCTTAATTCAGTGGCATTCATACTAACTAACTAAACTCAAGGAAGCTAGTAACCTAATTACTGTTCATTGAGTCAAACCGCTACGCATTTCCTCGTCTGGGGTTTCTGTTGAGTCGGTGACATTCGCGATCGACGAACTATACTAATTGTTTTTGGCAAAACTCCAACTAACTGAGCAATCACGTCATCAGAGAGTTCATCAATAAGCTGGGCGTCGAAATATTTATAGAGTAAACGTAATAAGATTTTGGCACGGTGTAGCGGCACATAAGTGGTCATGGCATGTTGGGTAAACAAGATCCAGCGCTGCCGTAATTGATACGCTTTCTGGCGTTCGTACCGTGATTCAGGATAGACTAACGAAAGCGTACCAATGGGAACAACCCGCGTACAATCCGCATCAAAAAGCCCACCAACGGCAGCACCAGAACCCGCCAGTTCTGCATGATGACGGTGCATTATGATTAATGCATTACCACGAGTACTATTCACCCTGAGAAGTTGTCCTGTCTGTAACTGACTCAGGATTTCAGTGGGTTGAATAATGGGTTTGCGGATTAGGGCTAGCTCTGTCATGGCACCTCAAAAAAACCGGGCTATTATCTCTGATGATTAGGGGTAGATATTTAAGGAAATAATATTTTGTTGAAATTGTGACGTTGTTAACCAGAGCAGACCTTGAGTCTACTCGATTTTGCATCCAAAGCGACAAATTAAACTTTAGAAATTGATTGGTATTTAATCTTTATTCAACAGATATAGTAGGAGACTGTTGATGTTACTAAATGCCTGTGAATTTAAACGACCTAACCAAATTTGAGTAAAGGGATACAGAGAACAGGCAATAGTTAATTTAAATGTATCTTAGCCGAGCATTCCCCCACACTATCAGAGAAAATGAATTCAGAAACACTGTAACTTTAGATCAGGATGAATGGCAAATGACGAGAAATTACTGATAGTAGTATTGAGAATAAAATTAACTTTTTTATAAAGCTAATTTGGCTTAGTTTGAGCATTCTCCGACATTTACCCAGATTGTCATTTTGATTGATTTGAATGAGTATAACGACCTATTTATTATTTTAAGCCACACTTCACTAAAGAATTGGGAAATTTCTGAATTCTCATGTAAAGAGTTGATGAAGACGGCAGAAGGGGAGCAATGTGGAGACGTGCCATGGCGCGTCTGGGAGCGGGGGAAGCAGGGGGAGCAGGGGGAGCAGGGGGAGCAGGGGGAGCAGGGAGAGCAGGGAGAGCAGGGGAAGCAGGGGAAGCAGGGGGAGCAGGGGGAGCAGGGGGAGCAGGGGGAGCAGGGGAGCAATGTTCCAGACGTAGCTACGGAAGAGGCAAGAGTTCGCAGTAAAGTGAAGAAAGACTCACATAGATACACCCTCGTTGATTAGGGAAATAACCGCATAAATAGTCATGGCACCAGAAAGAATCGTTCTCCTATCGAGCCGAGAAATCGAGAAAATGCGTCAAGCTGGACGTTTAGCCGCCAAGCTCCTGGATCACATTGAACCCATGATTCAGCCAGGAGTCAGTACCTTGGAACTCAATGATGAAGCCGAGCGCTGGACTCAGGAACATGGAGCAAAAAGCGCTCCCCTCGGTTATCATGACTTTCCTAAGTCAATTTGTACCAGTATTAATGAAGTCGTCTGTCACGGTATCCCCAATGCTAAACAAATTCTGCAAGATGGGGACATTATCAATATTGATGTAACCCCGATTGTGGATGGATTTCATGGGGATACGTCTCGAACCTTCTTTGTCGGTACACCTTCACCCACCGCCAAAAAACTGGTTGAAGTTACCTACGAATGTATGATGCGGGGAATCGCCGCCGTGAAACCCGGAAACCGTATTGGTGATATTGGGGCGGCTATTCAGGAATACGCGGAAGCTAATGGTTTTTCTGTGGTGCGGGATTTTGTTGGACACGGCGTTAATCGAATCTTTCATACGGCTCCCCAGGTACCTCACTATGGTACTCGTGGTAAAGGAAAGCGTCTGCGCTCCGGGATGGTGTTCACCATTGAACCCATGATTAATGAAGGAACGTGGGAAGTGGAAATTATGGCGGATAAATGGACAGCGCTGACAAAGGATCGTAAGCTTTCGGCTCAGTTTGAGCATACTATAGCAGTTACGTCAGATGGGGTAGAGATTCTAACGTTACCCGAACCGATGACAACGATGAAATCGGCGTGATGCATTGGGATGGGGGAGAATTTCCTACTCCCTAATCACCAATTACTTGACCCCTCCCTAACCCTCCCCTTGACAAGGGGAGGGAACTCGAAGTTCGCTGCAACAAAACCTGTCCTTCGTCAACAGAAAGCGGATTCGATATAGTTTTGTAGGATAAGCTCACATCCTTCCAGAATGAATGGTTCACCGACTTGAAGGGCTGACGTCGGCAACAGGTTCTTAGTATTATCCTGGCATGAGTTTTGGCAGATACGGTGGTAGCGAACAAGGGCGACATCAAACCGACAAGGAAGATCACTTAAAGTAGGATTTTCTGCTAAAAATAGTTCGGCTGTTCGCCAAATTTTGGCTTGCTTAGAGGATGTAATCGCCAATTGACCATCAGCATCCCAATTCCCTCGACTGCGAGTTTTCACCTCGACAAAGGCTAAGATAGGTGACTCCGCGTTTGCTGGCAAGGGGGTAGGGGGCTGAAATTGGGGGTTTATATCCAGATTGGAGACAGGATTTTCCTTGACTTCTCCATCCCGATAGGCAATCAGGTCGATTTCTCCCCAGCGACAGTGCCATCGGTGATGTAAAATAGTCCAACCTTGGGCTTGTAACCAGGTGGCAACGAGTTGTTCTCCTAGTTGTCCTTTGTTAGTTGTCATTTGTCATTCGTCATTCGTCATTTGTTTATGTCATTTGTTTATGTCATTTTATATAATTGCTCAGAAACATCTACAGATTTCACCAATTATGTTCAGATTTATTTTAGTTGGGATAGCTAGCTTCTTAATTTTTATCGCTAGCCCTTTTACCCTAGCGATGCTTCACGCTGCCCCGGCTTTGGCTGTGGATTATAACAAAGAATATTTGGTTAATTCAGATTTTTCCGATCGCGTGCTGACTGATGCCAGTTTTAACCAAGCCGATTTGCGGGAAAGTAATTTTAGCCATGCGGATTTGCAGGGCGTTAGTTTTTTTGGGGCAAATCTGAAATTGGCGAATTTGGAAGGGGCAAATCTCAGTTACTCAACATTAGATAAAGCGCGTTTGAATGGTGCTAATTTGAAAAATGCTGTGCTTGAAAGTGCCTACGCTTTCAATGCTGACTTTGATGGTGCGACAATTGAGGGAGCTGATTTTACGGACGCTTTTCTTGATCCCAAAGCCGAAGAAAAATTGTGTCAAATGGCTACAGGTACAAACCCCACCACAGGTCGCCAAACTCGCGATACTTTATTCTGTTTTTAACTGTTAAGACTAGAGCTTACCATTAAATTGGGCGCAAAGCTTTGCGCCCCTACGGATTCTGGGGGTAAGGTTAATTCATCCAATTCGGTGTTTGTGGCGATTGGAATCAGAAAAAATGTACCATTGCTCCCCCTGCTTCCAGACGCGCCATAGCGCGTCTCTACGTTGCTTCCCCAGCTCCACCCACAACCACAACTTATTCAGCAATCCCTAACTATATGGGGGCAAATTTATGGATGTCTAAGATATTAGTTTGACGCATTTTTTGTAACTCTTGCAAGCGTTTATAGGCTTCCCGAATTCCTTGAGAATAGTATTCCTTACGTTTCGGGTCAGTAGCGAAATTTAGCTTTTGCCATTGTTCTAGACAATATCGCTTGTGTTTGTTCCAGGTCACGACTTCTAAACAAGCAGCGGCGGTGCGAATGGCTAAGGGAGTACGAGTAAGATCTTGACTACGCTTTTCATTTAAGTGGAATAAATGTTCCACCAGAACCATTTCCTCTGGAAACTGGATACTCCGATCTTGTAATAGGGAAATTAGCTTTTCAGGGTGCTGTAATAGGATAGATTGCGCGACAGATTGCACGTCTAAGATTTGCTGCCATAAAAATCGGTGAGGAGAAAGACTAAACAACAAATCCTTTGCATCTAAGATGTCGATAATCGTCTGGCGATATTCGGGACGATGTAGATAAATTCGTAAGAGTAAGGCTTCCGCTTCTTCGAGTAGACTGTGTTCTTGGCTAATGGATAAGTCAATCGAAATGGGTAAGTTTTGCTGCTTTAGATTGGACTTATCATCTTTCTTAATTGGAGTGATGCGTAATGTATTCAGTTGCGTCTGTAACGCTTGGACGAGTCGAGGAATCATTTGGGTTTCTCCCAGACTCAGCTTTTCGGCACAGTAGTTGATGTAATAGCTTTGCTGGTTAACGTCCTCTAATTTGTACAGCAATTTGACAATTTTCTGTGCAACTTGTTTAAATTGGGGGGCTTGCTTGAGATCTTTTCCGATTATGAGTTGATCAATCTGCCAATGTAACCATAAGGGCGCGTTTTGGAGTAGCTGTTGGTATTGTTCTGCCCCATCGGGGGTATGGGTGAGGAATTCGTCGGCGTCTTTACCATCAGGGAGGTTGAGTATCCGCAGTTGTACTTGTCCTTTGTAGGCTAAGTCGGCAATTTCTCCGATCGCACGTTCGGTGGCTGTGGTTCCGGCTTTGTCGGCGTCAAAGTTGAGGATGATTTGGTTGGATTCGGTGTAACGCAGCAGTAGGCGCATTTGATCCAAACTTAAGGCTGTACCCAAGGAGGCGACGACGTTGTGAATCCCTACCCGATGCAGCGCGATCGCATCAAAATAGCCTTCGACAACTACGGCTTGATCCTTATCCCCAATCGCGTTATAGGCTTTGTCTAAGGCATATAAGGTTTTCCCTTTATTAAATAGCGGCGTTTCCGGGGAATTGAGATATTTGGGAAGTTCATCACCCAATGCTCTCCCGCCAAACCCAATCACTCGCCCTTGACGATCATGAATCGGAATCATGATGCGATCGCGAAACCGATCATAATAGCCGTCTCCTGATTTACGGGGCAAAATTAATCCCGCATCTTTAACCAGTTGTACGGGTTTGCCTTTTTGTTCCACCAGATAACGGTACAGCGTTTCCCACGTCGCTGGTGCATAGCCTAACTGAAACTGTTGTAGGGTTTCCTCACCCAGATGTCGCTGCGATTGTAAATACTCCAGCGCTTGCTGTCCTTGGGGTTGTCGGAGTGCGTGCTGATAAAATGAGGCGGCGAGTGCCAAAATCTCATACAGTTGCTCCTGTAAGGATAGCTGACGCTGTAACTCCTGACGTTGTTCAGGTTCCAGGGTTTTCACTCGGATTTGATAGCGCCGAGCTAAGTCCAGAACCACCTCACTGAAGGACTGTTTTCCCGCTTCCATGAGGAATTTAATCGCAGTTCCACCCGTACCGCAGCCGAAGCAGTAGTACATTTGTTTGTTGGGACTGACGGTAAAACTGGGTGTCTTTTCGCCATGGAAGGGACACAAGCCCACATAGTCTTTACCCCGCTTTCGCAGCACAACTTGCTCCGAGACGATATCAACAATGTCTACTCGTTCTTTGACTTGGGCGATGGTGTCTGGGTGCAGCCGAGGAATTTGCACAGCGTTGTTCCTGAGAAATTGGTAATAGGCGAGTACATATCAAGGTTCTGGGCGACAGCAGGGATAGGGTAGCTTCCGTGAGCCGTTTTTCCAGAACCCAATACGTCTATTGTAATTATGTGATATCCCACACCCAAGGATCAATCATGAATTCAGCACAGACAATTATTCTCTCGCCATTGGAATTGAGAGTGATTGAGGAAATGAATAAAGTGCGAACTCAGCCCAGGTCTTATATTCCGCTTTTAGATAACTGGAAACAGCGGTTTTCGGGGAACCAGGTCAAACTTTCTCAACAGGTATTTTTACGTACCATTGAAGGTGTCAATGCGGTTGATGAGGCGATTGATTTTCTCCAATCCACTCGTCCTTTATCGCCGTTAAAGCTATCGCTGGGGATGTCGCAAGCGGCGAGGGATCATGTTCGTGATCAAGGAGAAACGGGCAATATCGGACATATTGGTGGCGATAACAGCACTCCTTTTATCCGTCTGAATCGGTATGGACGTTGGCAGATCACAGCGGGTGAAAATATTACTTATGGTGTGGCGCGGGCGGATGACATTATTATGCAATTAATTATCGATGATGGGGTTCGCGATCGCGGGCATCGAAACAATATCTTTAATTCCGCGTTTCAAGTTGCAGGTGTAGCCTTTGGCTATCATATTCAGTATCAAAATATGTGTGTCATTACTTATGCTGGGGGGTACAAGACGGCATAAGGCAGAAGGGTTGATTTTATTTCCACCAACCTACTTAAAAGGGCGCACGTCTGTGCGCCCCTACTTTAAATGCATGACCCCGGATTTTGTAACAAAACAATTTCTACCTGTTTTCCCAAGGGCGGGTTTAGTCACGTTATTGGTTTGTAGCAAAATGTTATCAGTAAAACCCGCCCCTACACCTGTGTCCCCTGCACTCCTGTACGAATCATCAGCAACATGGGAAGATAATCTCTGATAGCTGATGTGCCGTGTTCTAGGAGTGTAACCCTTGGTAACTATTCGCTGTCGGGAGATGACATTCCCGAATATAGAAGCGATCATTTTTGATAAAGATGGGACGTTAGAAGATTCACAAGCCTTTTTGCGAGAATTGGCGCATAAGCGATCGCGCTTGATTGATGCTCAAATTCCTGGTGTGGGTGAACCCTTGCTGATGGCGTTTGGCATTCAGGATGATACCCTTGATCCGACAGGATTGATGGCGGTGGGTAGCCGTCGGGAAAGTGAAATCGCAGCAGCGGCTTATATTGCCGAAACGGGGCGCGGTTGGTTAGAATCTCTGGAGATTGCCCGTAATGCCTTTGTCGAAGCAGAGCGATATCTCAAGGATGCTGCGGGAACTTCTCCGTTATTTGCTGGGAGTTTAGATGTCCTCAAATCCCTGTCTGAAGCGGGTTTAAAATTGGGAATTCTTTCGGCGGCTTCAACAGCAGGAGTGCAAGCCTTTGTCAAACGTCACCAGTTAGAGCCTTATATTCAATTACAACAAGGGGTTGATACAGACCTTAGTAAACCTGATCCGGCGTTATTTCTGCAAGCCTGTGAACGTTTGGGCGTTTCTGCGAGTGCAACGCTGATGGTGGGAGATTCAGCCGGAGACATGGCGATGGCAAGTCGTGCGGGTGCGGCGGGTTGTATTGGAATTAGCTGGGGAACATCGATTAATTTCCCAGATGCAGATGTCGCGATCGCACAATTGGATGAAATTCAGGTGTTATGAATTATTAATGATGAAAGATAGGGGAATCGGGGCGGGTTTAGTCACATTTAGGTGGAATGTTACTGACTTAAGCTGGGTTCGTAGTAGGCACTTTAGTGCCAGAAGCGCTAAAGCGCTTACTACAAACTCTTGGCATTCCATTTAGGTGAGAGAAGAAAGGATAATAGTGAAACCTGCCCCTACAGTACCTCTTCTCGGTTCCCTGTTCCCTGTTCCCTGTTCCCTGTTCCCTGTTCCCTGTTCCCTGTTCCCTACTTAAATAGGCAAACGCTCAATATCTCGATTGGAACCAATTACCACCATGGCAAACCCTTTAAACAGACGAGTTGTGGGGGCGGGATTAATCTCAAACTGATCATCTTGACCAACTGCCAACAAGTTTAAGCCATAGCGATTCCGCAGTTGCAGTTCCATCACGGTTTTGCCATTAAACTCTTCAGGAACTGATATCTCGACAATACTGTGATTCGGGTCTAACTCAAAGCGATCTAAAATAGAAGGCTGAGTCAGCGATCGCGCCAAAGCACAACCCGCTTCATATTCTGGATAAATCACCCGATCCGCGCCAACCCGTTCTAACAATTTACCATGAACTTCTGAAGACGCTTTAGCCACCACATATTGGACACCCGCTTCCTTAATATTCAGCGTGGTAATAATACTTTCCTGTAAATAGTTGCCAATCGCAATAATCACCGTATCAAACTCAAAAATTCCCGCCTCTTTCAAGGCTTTGGGATCGGTAGAATCGAGTTGAATCGCATGGGCGGCGATTTGGTCGGTCAAGACTTGACTAACCAGTTTTTCATTAATATCCGTTCCTAAAACTTCATGTCCCAGATGGTGTAAGGACGAGCAAACGCCTCGACCAAAACGCCCTAAACCAATGACAGCAAATTGCTTATTTTCGCGATGCAGATTCCGCCAGAACCCTACAGATGACCAACTCACACCCTTGTCCTTTCCTCAATGAAATACTATCAATCATAACCCTATACCCATTAGATTAGCATTATCCTACGAGTAGATTTTCTTCCGGATAACGAATGTGGCTAGGATGCGGATCGCCGAGAAGGGTTGCCATAAATGCTATGATTCCTACCCGTCCGATAAACATGGTTGCCACTAAAATCAGTTTTCCCAACGCCGAGAGACTGGCGGTAATACCCGTTGAAAGTCCCACCGTCGCGAAAGCCGATACCACTTCAAAGAGGAGTTGAATAAACGGAACCTGGGGATCAGTAATCGCGATTAAAATAGTCAAAATAATTACAGTGGTGACAGAACCAACCAGAACCGCCGTGGCTTTTAAGATTAGGTTGAGCGGAACCTGACGTCTGTACAGATAAACTTCCTCTTTTCCTTGTAAAATCGCCTTTGTACAACTTGCCAACACCCGAAACGTTGTCGTTTTCATACCGCCCCCAGTACCGCCGGGACTGGCACCAATAAACATAAAAGCAATTGTCATAAATAAACCCGCTGCTGTCATTTTACCGATATCAATGGTGTTAAATCCTGCCGTTCTAGTTGTCACCGACTGAAACCAGGCGTTTAAGAGTTTATCCCGAAAACTCAAATTTCCTAAGATGTCGGGGTTATTGACTTCGACAAAGAAGAAGGCAATTGTGCCTAAGATTAACAGGAATAGTGTTGTACTGGTTACCACTTTAAAATTCAGCGAAAAGGTTAGTTTTTCGTGTTTATACCGAAAGTGATCGCGTAACCAGAGATACAGTTCAAAAATCACAGGTTGACCAATTCCTCCCAATACAATCAGTCCTGAAATAATCACAAGTAACCAAACAGAGGACTGATAGCCCATTAAACTATCGGAAAACAAACTAAATCCAGCATTATTCCAAGCGCTAATACTGTGAAAAATAGATAACCACAAGCCTTGATTCCAACCTTGATCGGGAACAAATACGAGTAACAACAGGAAAAACCCGGTTAATTCAAAAATTAATGCTGTGGCAATAATTGAGCGAATGACAAACGAACTTTTTTCTAAGCCTGGACGATCAAACGCTTGTTGAATGGCTATTTTATGGCGCAAGTTAAACTTCCGACGCACTAAGAGTAACATAAAGGTCGTGGTTGTCATATAGCCTAATCCCCCAAGCTGGAATAAGGCAAGGACAAAAAACTGACCGACACCGGAAAAATAACTGCCCGTATCGACGACAGCTAAACCCGTGACACAGACAGCAGAGGTGGCGGTAAATAAGGCGGTAATTGGATCAGTCCACGTTCCATCCTGAGTAGAGAACGGTAAAATTAGGAGAAATGTGCCTACAGTAACCATGGCTAGGAATCCGAGGCAAATTGTGCGCGGGATAGTCATAAGTCGTCATTTGTCATTTGTCATTTGTCATTTGTCATTTGTCATTTGTCATTTGTCATTTGTCATTTGGTCGGGCGGGTTTTGCAGCCAAGCTAGGGATAACATTCAATATTAGTCCCTAAACCATTGGTGTCAACTTAAGGTGAAAGCTCGGTTGAGCAAGGGTGTCGGGTGTCGGGTGTCGGGTGTCGGGTGTCGGGTGTCAGGATGGAATTGTCTGTTGGAGGCGAAAAAACCTCACACCTACCACCATT